>JBEIRK010000226.1:0-2232 GCA_040376005.1 Flavobacteriales bacterium | reverse complement strand
TTTTATATTGTTGGTAATAAAGCTATCTGCATTATTCAAAGTAAAGCTCTGATTTGACTTTATTCTTACTGAATAGTCTGTGCCTTTGCACTTCCCTGAGAAATAATTGTTCTCAGTTGAGTTGTGCTTGCTGGTCCCGGTAAAAATATAACTTCCTTTCTTTTTAAAAACCATATGGACAGTAATTGTAGTGAGTCCTTGAGAATCGGATTTAACATTGTGTAAACTATACCAGGTGTTATTTCCACCAGCCCATCCAGATTCAATCCATTGTTTTGTAATGGTATAATTCTCAGTTGAGCTTAAGAGTTGCACATAATTTGGCCATTCCAGCAGGCTATCATCTCTACTTATATCATTGCATAAAAACATCATTTGAATTGGCAAATTGGATAAGTCATAATACTCATTTCCATTGTAGTCTAACATTTTGCCCAATTGAAATTCTAATTGCAGATGCAGGGTGTCTCCTACATGAAATTCTGTCTTTATGGGTGAAATACTGAGAGGCAGTCTAAACTCATACTCTTGTCTATTTTTACATTCCTTATCATTGCACGCAGCAAGGCCGAGAAGCAATACCATTATTGCAGCTGACGAGAAAAGTTTGAATAAATTATCGACCATAGCTGTTAAACAGGTTGTTTATTTGTTGGGTTGAATTGTTGTTTTATACAGGTTGATTGTTTTCAATGTGAAAATCAATTGCAGCATGGAAGCAGAGCCGTAAGTTGTTTTTCTTTTTTCTGAGTTTCGTTTTCAAAGGATGTATAACAAAAGGAATGAGTAAATGTGAATGAGATATGCAAGTATACAACAGGCCGAAACGTTGCGCAACCCGTCTGTAGCATCCATTGCTGTGCAAGGTGTACATAACCCAACAAGAACTCAAAGTGCAACATTCGCAAACCTTGCCTAACTTCGCGGCATGTCCAAACCAGGTCTTCCTTCCGGCACGCGCGACTTCGGTCCGGAGGTTATGCTTAAGCGCAAATACATTACAGGAAACATCGAGGAAGTATTTCGTCTGCATGGTTTTCGTCCGCTAGAAACACCCGCCGTGGAGAATCTAAGCACGCTTACTGGCAAGTATGGCGATGAAGGCGATCAGTTGATTTTTAAAATCCTCAACAATGGAGATTATCTGGCAAAAGCGGATGCGCATTTGCTGGAACAACGCGATAGCAAAGGACTTGTTTCGAGCATTTCTGACAGAGGACTGCGCTACGATTTGACCGTGCCCCTGGCGCGATTCGTAGTGATGAACCGTGATAAAATTGCATTTCCCTTTAAACGCTACCAAATGCAGCCCGTGTGGCGCGCAGATAGGCCGCAACGTGGCCGCTACCGCGAGTTTTGGCAGTGCGATGCCGATATCGTGGGCAGCTATTCCATTTGGAATGAGGCTGACCTTGTTACGGTCTACGATGAGGTGTTCCAACGTCTCAACCTGCCGGTAGAAATTCGCATCAACCACCGATCTATTTTTGATGCATTCGCCGCCCACCTGGGAGGCAATGAAGCCCTAGCACGTTTTATGCAACTCATAGACAAGGCCGATAAAATTGGCTTTGACGGCGTGTTGCAAGAACTAACCCATGCAGGTATTGCCAATGCAGCAGCCCTGTGGACCTTCTTACATGAAGTGAATGCCCTGCATGCCAACCATGCAAAAATGGACGCCCTGCGCAACCATCCGCATGCGGATGCCGAACTGATGCAACCCGCATTGGCAGCGCTACACGATATTTTTAATGCAGTAAAAACCAGCAATTCCCTGCGCTTGGACCTAAGCTTGGCCCGCGGCTTGAGCTATTACACAGGCTGTATTCTAGAAGTGGTTCCGCAAGCAGAAGCACTGCCCGAAGGCTTTAGCATTGGCAGCATAGGTGGCGGTGGCCGCTATGATAACCTCACAGGTGTTTTTGGCCTGAAAGACGTGCCCGGTGTGGGTATTAGTTTTGGGCTCGACCGCATCTACGATATTTTGGAAGTGTCAAACCGTTTTCCGGAATTGGCAGGTTCGGATGTGCGCGTGCTGGTATGCGCCATGGATGATGCCGCGCTGCCCGTAGGATTCGCCCTTGCTGCATCGCTAAGAGAGCATGGCATCTCAGCAGAACTCTACCCAGGTGCTGCGAAAATTAGAAAACAATTGGACTACGCCAATGCGCGTAACATTCCCTTTGCCGCGATTTTGGGAGAAACCGAATTGGAGCAGGGCGCAGTTAC
>JBEIRK010000158.1:0-4869 GCA_040376005.1 Flavobacteriales bacterium | reverse complement strand
TTCAAGATTCTTGGATATCATCGATGCAAATTTAGGATTAATTTTGGTGTTCACACAGGTCTTGTGTTTTTACCTATACGCAACATATTAACAGAGAAACGGTTCATTACAGCGCAAAAAAAAAGGCCAAATCGGCCCTTTTTTCTATGTGTTACTTTCCAGTAATCTCTTTGAGTTTGGCTTCCAGCTCGTCTTCAGCGCCTGGGGTGTACCCTTGGTGTGAATAAACCAACTTGCCCGTAGTGTCGTAAATAAAGGTCATGGGAGGATTGTTTACATTCATCGCACGCGCCAAGTCCATATTCTCGTCAATCAAGATTTCATAATTCCAACCATAGCCCAATACTTTTGGCTTTACCTTTTTAGAGTTTCTGGCATCGTCGATGCTTACCGCTACCAACTTCATATTGTAGGTTTTGGTCCAGTCTTCATATTTTTCATGAATGGCTTCAAGCTCTTTAATGCAAGGAGTGCACCAAGTAGCCCAGAAGGATACTACGGTGATTTTGCCTGAGTCCGCAACAGTATTGAAGTTCACGGAGTTGCCATCCATGTCTTTTACAGTTACAGAAGGCATGCTGTCTTGAGGACGGAAGCTGATAAGGGTGAGCAGGGCCGCGCTGGCCAGTACAATAAATGTGTTTCTCATTGTGATACAAAAGTAATTTCAAAACCTGTGCCAAACCAAGATACTGTAACCAATTCTTTGTGGTTTCGTATTCAGGGTATTAATTGCACCTCGAATGAGAATCGTTGTTTATGCTGCCCTCGCGCTGTTTGTTACCTCTTGTGGAATATTTAAAAAGAAGCAGCCTGTAGCTAAAGATTGGAAGCCCCGTTTTCAAGAATGGAATGCGGGAGATTTAAGCCAAGCCATGGTACTGGGCTACACCATTACAAGTATGTCGGATGAAACAGGGCTTACCCTTTATCCTTTAATGGTCAATGACAGCATGCGCTATTTTGATTATGATACAGAAGGCACTGTGGGCACACAACAAATCGCTTTGGAAATGATACAACAAGGCAATGTCTATGGTGACTACTACCGCATGGAAGACAGTGCGGCCGGCCACCAACACAACGCAGTGTGGCTGAGTAAACGCAACTATAAAGAGCTATTGGAAAAAGGCAGCACCGTGATGAAGGTAGAAGGCTTGACGAATACCTATCATGTGGCCAAAACTACCCAGTTGGAAATACAGGTGGACGACAGCACGCGTATAGTGCCCTTGGTGGAATTGCGCACCGACAGTGGGACCCACTACATGAGTTTTATTCCTGACCCGAATTTTCCTTTAATCATCGCGCAAGACGCGGGCGTGTTTACCCGTTTTGCCTACGCCATTACAAAGCCTGAAAGATTTAGCGACTTTAATCCCGGACCGGGCTGCAGACTGCAGTATAGGTTGGTAGAGGCGGGCCTGAATGAATATGTGATCAACTTGCTCAATACTGAATGGTCGGACACCGTAATGCGTTTTGCCATGTCGGGTACCTACAATTCAGAATCGTATGATTATGAATTTGCCTATGACATTGTGTTTCGAGGCGATGCCTTTCGTAAGCCATCCTTAGAAATGCCTGTCTTTTCTGCGGTTAAGGGAGATATGATTTATGATAAAAGCAATTGGGTTTTTATGCTGAAATCGGCCATTGATTCGGTGTTGCAAAAACCCGGATTTTTACAGGTGCCCCATTTTGCGGTGGATCCAGCTGAAGAGGCCGGCATGTATGAAACGATAGAGGATAGTTTGGCCGCTGTGCGCGAGTATCAAGAAAGCAACAAGACCAAATTTATGCTGCGCCGCTGGGGTAAAATCAATGAGGTTTCTTGGCCTGTGCAAGGTACCAATGGGGAGGAGCAACTGCTGCCTGTATTGAATTTCATAGATATTGGGTCTTCAGATATAGAGTTGCAAGTCATGAACCGCGGGAAGTTTCCCTTGATTGTCTATTATAACGACGGCATGCTGTACGAACTCTCTCTAGAGTTTGTGGGCTACGATACCGAAGATTAAGAACAGGATTTACCCTTTAACTTCTTCCGTACCATCGGCGTGCAGGGCAAAGCGGCCTTTGCTGCGGGCATGCACTTGGTCCGGTTTTGGCCAAGGCCAACCGCCAAATTGGGTAGCGTGGTAATCTTCGAATGCCTGCACAATTTCCTCTTTGGTATTCATTACAAAAGGACCGTACTGAATTACAGGTTCGCCAATAGGCTTGCCTTGCAGCACCAAAATGCGGCTTTCGTGG
Source organism: Flavobacteriales bacterium (assembly GCA_040376005.1). Classification (GTDB taxonomy): domain Bacteria; phylum Bacteroidota; class Bacteroidia; order NS11-12g; family UBA955; genus JAGXTF01. The sequence goes on along the minus strand of JBEIRK010000158.1, from coordinate 2,613 downwards.
TTGCCATTGCTGATTTTCAAGGTTTTGTTGGGCACTACCTCTACTGCATGGTATTTCTGCACCACAGTGTCTGCCATGGTAATAGATTCGCCTTCGTAGAAATATAGGGTTCTGTTGATGCCCTCACCGGCCGGGGGAAGTTCAAATTGTGCATTGGCGTTCAAGGTGATATTCCACACGGCAACCTCATTGGCGGCATCTGCAGCCCAGCTGTCGGGTGGGGGTGCAGGTGCTGTTTTGTCGTAAAAGTTTCCTGCAATCACCTCTGTTTCGGTGGTGATGCCAGCTGCATCGGTGTAGGTATGTCGGGCAATACTGTCTGCCCACAGCATTTTAAAATGCGGTTCCACCATTTTGCTTTTCTTGGGCAGGTTAAGCCAAATTTGGAACAATTCCATGGGGTTGGGCTCGTCTTCCTTAAGCAACGGAAACATTTCAGAGTGTTGCACACCTTTGGCTGCCGTCATCCATTGTACATCACCATTGCCGTAACGGCCGGCTGCGCCCAAAGAATCCGCATGGTCTACCAAGCCTTTGCGCACCACAGTAATGGTTTCAAAACCGCGGTGGGGATGGCCCGGAAAACCAGGAACCACTTTGCCATGGTACATTCTAAAACCGTCTTTTATGATAAAGTCATCGCCCATGTGGCGGCCGTGCAGGTAAGAAACATCCGGTCCCATTTTTTCATTCCCTTGCGGGAAGCTGTCTTCATGGTGTACACAAAACAAAAAGGGATCTGCAGTATCCCACTGAAATCCCAAGGCACGGGTTGATTTTATCATATTTTCTTCGGTTGGTTCTTCCTCTTTACGACTTGCCACAGCGATCACGGGCAAGCTTAGTGCAGACACAATTCCCAATCCCAGCTTGGTTAAGAAATTACGGCGTGGTACTTTTTCACTCATGGCGTTTAGTTGTGATAACAAATATCGGAAATATTTTGTTCATTTCCAAGGAAAATCGGTGTCTAAGAGGCTTACTTGATTGGGAAATCAGATTGCCAGTTTTGAATTCTGGAAGTGGGTTTTTGCAAGCCATTGCTGAGCTTGTAAACTTCCTTCTCCAAATACTGCTGCAATTCACTAATGCTGATGCTCTGGTTGTTGTTGTCGTCGGCCTCGTTGTCTTGCAAGCCGTGCAGCAAGCAGTAGGTAAACAAGCCGTTGTTCCAATCTGCGCTTTCCATGGCGAATTCTAGCCCGCCGCTGGCGGAAATGACGGTAGCTCCGGTGGTGTTGCGCAGGTCTGCAAATAACTCGCTGGCCAGTTTGGAAACCTCCTCTTTGGCAGTGCCTTTTACCACCAAATTCGAACCCCGGCCTACGGGCTTGGCATGCACATTGCCAGCACTGGGACTGCGTGTCAAGCTTTCCTTGTCAACCTCACCGCTGTGGCAGGCGTCAATAAATATGGCGCGCTGCAAGGAAGCAATTCCTTCCATGGTGTTTTCTAGCGCTTCGTAGGGAATACCGCGGGTTTCGGGTTTTAGAAAATCAATGTCGTGAGAGGCCAAATAATAGTCGTAGTTTTCAGACAATAATCCATGCCCTGCAAAGCTGAGCACCACTGCATCTTCGCGTTTGCTGTGGCTGAAAAAATTGCGGATGCTGTTTAGCCGCGATATGGAAACGCTGGTATCGGTGAGGCAGAGGGTAAATACGGAATCGTAATAGGGATGCTGTGTGGTGAAATACTGCTGGATGTCGCGCGCATCTTTGGCTGCAAATTTTAAATTGTATTGGGTGTCGGCATAGTGCGACACGCCCAAAGTAACCACATACAGGTTGGGTTTGCGGTCTTTTTTTGGCGCATATTCTACCTTGAGGTTGCTGCTGTAGCTTTCAATGCCCAATGCATTTACGGCCGAAATGGCGATTTGATTTGTGCCTTGACTCAGCGCAAGGGTGAGGTTTATTTGGGTGTCTTTTACTCCTGAAAATGAGATGCCATTGCGCCCATATATCGGAACTTTATTGATTTTGATTCGCAGGTTATTTACCGGAGAACTTGCAGCGTGAAGTTGAATTTGTAAGGTTAGATTCTGCTGCGCGGTTTTATTCGGAATGGCGGTCGCATTGGCAATGGCGATGCTGGGGAGTTCAAATGTGTTTTCTGATGGTTGTTCGGGGATGTTTAATTTTCGCAGGCGCTTTTTCCAGGCTGCTTCATAAATGGCGCAAGTTGCTTCGCTGGCGAAGCCGAGGGCGCGCAGTACTTTATCGGGGCGGTTGTTGAGAATGTCAAACTGAGACATTTCGTATACCTGCATTCCTGTGCTGCTGATGTGCAAAGCATCCAATGCATCTTTTTCTGAATAATAGTACAATTCTGGCGTAACAATGGCCATGCTGGATTGCCTATTTCGGTCTTCAAAAACATAAATACTTGCCACCTTGGCTGCGGTTTTTAAGGAAAAAATAGATAGCAGATTCCCTTCGGATAAGACATATAATGAATTGCCTGAAACCTTCAGGGATTTAATGCCCGCGCCTGCGGCCGAGAAGGGTTGTAGTGTTAGGGTAGATACGTCGAGTTTGAAAATATTGCCATTTTTGCAACCTATATACAGGCAGTTTTCTGTTTCGTTGAATGATGCGGCTTCCACGAAAC
>JBEIRK010000027.1:0-22166 GCA_040376005.1 Flavobacteriales bacterium | reverse complement strand
CGGTCTAACAACCCTTACTACCAGCGGAGAATTGCTCGAAACGGGTGGTATGATCAATTTGGAAGCCAGCAGTGGTGGCAACAAAGTGCAACTTTCACCTGGCAAGGAAGTAACAATAGAAGTACCCGACCTGAAGAATCAGGATGGCTTCAGAACCTTTTATGGTTCGGGTTCCGACATGATTACTTGGAGCACAGAGCCCAATACAGCAAACACTGATTCAGCAGACCGTCCTTTCGATGGATATACCATCAAAATGCTTAAATCCTCGCAGTGTATTAATGGCAATACCGCACAATTTGTGATTTTCAAAAATTGGAAACCACTGGATGAATACATCAATGAGAATTTAAAGGTTTCTATGGATGTAAAAGATCAGATCAAAAAAGATGGTATCCCATTTATATATACTATTGAATGCAATGCAATGGGGAAAATCAAATCGGTAAAGCCAAAGTATCCCGAGTATTCAAAAAACACCCTGATTTCTGAAATTCAAGGTCAAATCAAAGGACTATTGATGGATGCGCCCCCATTGGCATTGAATGATGGCAATCTCGAAAACGGAAAAAGCTATGACTTGGTATTTGCAACCGCAAAGAATTACATCTCTGGTAACGGTCCCTTATTTATTTCGGCACCTTTGAATAACAATCCTAAAGAGACACCTACCGCTAAGGAAACCAATGTGAATCCAAATGCGGAGAACGTGAGCAGTTTTGCAATGAATAGCTCACAGCTCACCAAAATCAATTGCGATAAATTCTCCGGCAGCGCATCTAGAGATACACAAACGTTTCACTTTGAACGTGCCGATGCATTGGTGTATATCGTCTTCTTAGAACAACGCAGTTTGATCCAACCCAAGGGAAGTAACGGCCATTATGAAATGCACAAGGTGCCTACCGGAAGTTTGGTGCGCTATGTGACCATAGTCTATGGAGATGATGGATCCATTCGCATGGGCACATTGGAAGAAAGAACAAAGAATGGTAAGGTTGAAGTTCCTGCTACTTCAGAGTTTAATGCAGAAGCACTGAAGGCAGCCTTGTCAGCGCCTTAAACAGTATAACATGAATGAAAAGGGAGCTCGCAATGGGCTCCCTTTTTGTTGTGATTTAAGGTAGAAGCTGGTTAAACTAACTAACGTTAGTTATTTGAATTGTTTCTAAATGATTTTGTGCTGTAATTTGAAGGTATGACCGTATTAACAACTGTTGAAGTTCCCTTTGCCTGGGATGATTTTTACAAGAAGTTTGCCTATTTATACTATGGGATTATGGCAGAGGCGCAAGCTACTGATGCAGATTCTATGGAACTCATGCGCAAAACTGTGTCGCGATTCTGGAGTAGAAATGCAGGCCAATTGCCAGGTTTTCAAGGGTATACAGCAAATAAAGTCGATTCTTTGTTTGATTGGCTGTACTTAAATGACACCGATGCTGCTTATTGTAAAAATGAAGTGTTCCCTTTTTTGAAGCATCATAAAGAAGAAATTCCTGAAGCACTGTTGCAGTTCATTTCGGCTACAGCCAAAGAAATTGCCCAGCTGGCAGGAAGTGCAAACAATGCCTTCCTTCAAGAGTTGGAATCAAGCATTCAATGATTTTGTAAAATTCTTCATTCACACTGCGTATTTTCGCGCCACTTATGGCTAAAGTAGTAGTGTTTGCAAATCCTGATCAAATCTTGAATGCAGGATTGCCCGATATCGTGGCTCAATATTTCATGAATGCCGCCCAACAGGCAAATGCCAGCTCGGTATATAGAGGAGTTGAAGGTGTTTTCTTTGCTGAAAAAAGCAGCGGTGTAGCGGATACAGCCGAATTAGAAAAGTTGAGAAAAGCGGGTGCTTCAATTTCCAATGCACTTAAATCTAATAAAGACAATCAGTGTATAGTTGTGAATGTAGGTGTGCCTGCCGAATGCGCATTGGCGTTATTGGAGGGTACAATACTCGCCAATTATCAGTTTCATAAGTATCTCAAAGAAAAGCCATTCCAAATTGCTGAATTTTCATTGGAAGGTGAAGGCAGTTCAGAGGTAAATCACCTTAAAATTACCTGTGATGCCGTGTGCAAAGCGCGTGATTTGGTCAATACTCCTGTTTTGGGATTGAACGCAGAAGGATTGGCTGAAGCATTTGTAGAAATGGGTGCAGAAGCTGGCTTTACCGTAGAAGTATGGAATGAAGCCAGAATTCAAAGCCAGAAGATGGGTGGTTTGTTGGCTGTAAATGCAGGAAGCCAAGAACCCGCAACCTTCAGCATAATGGAATACAAACCCTCGAATGCCAAAAACAATAAGCCTATCGTTTTGGTGGGCAAAGGTGTGGTATTCGATACCGGTGGATTGAGCCTAAAACCCACGCCCCAAAGTATGGATCAAATGAAATGCGATATGGCAGGTTCTGCAGCAGTGGGTGCTACCATGTGGGCTGTGGCTAAAGTACAACTTCCCCTGTGGATTATTGCATTAGTGCCCGCAACAGATAATCGTCCGGGTGAAAATGCTACCTGCCCAGGTGATATTATCACGATGTACGATGGTACTACAGTAGAAGTATTGAATACGGATGCTGAAGGCCGTCTTATATTGGCTGATGCCTTGGCATTTGCCAAGAAGTACGATCCTGAATTGGTTTGCGATTTTGCAACCCTTACCGGCGCTGCTATGCGCGCACTGGGTGCCTATGGTTCTGCTATGATGGGCAACGCTTCTGAGGAGGTTAAAAATCAAGTAAAAGCGGCAGGAGAGAAGGTTTATGAACGTTTGGCTGAACTGCCTTTATGGGAAGAGTATTTTGCCGATACCAAAGGAGATATTTCAGATCTGAAAAATTTAGGCAAAGCAGAAGGTGGCGCACAAAGTGCAGCTATGTTCTTACGCCATTTTACCAATTACCCTTGGTTGCATTTTGATATCGCTGGCACAGCCTTTAATACAGGCGCCGATAGCTACAGAGGTAAAGGTGGAACCGGTGTAGGTGTTCGCCTTATGCTTGAATTTTTAAAGAATAAAGCAAATGGATAATTCTTTGATTAAGGTCGGTATAACCCAAGGCGATACCAATGGTATTGGCCTTGAACTCATTATACGCACCTTTGCCGATGAAAATATCTATAAGTACTGCATACCCGTGGTTTATGCCTCACCCAAAGCATTTGTGTTTTATAAGAAAATGCTGGGTATGGAAGAGCCAAGATACCATCTGATTGCGAGTGCTCAAGATGCGAAGCCAGGTAAATTGAATTTGGTGAGCATAGGAGAACAAAATATGGAGGTTTCTGCAGGCACTGCCTCGGCAGAATCTGGCGCTGAAGCGCTTGCAGCCATGAATAAAGCATTAGAGGATTGCAAAACCAATGCGTTAGATGCTTTGGTTACTGCTCCCTTGGATAAAAATTCAGTCGCTGCCTCGAGTCCAGGCTTTACCGGGCACACAGGTTATTTAGCGCAAGCTCTTGGAGTGCAAGACTATGCAATGCTTCTAATCCAAGAAGAACTTCGCGTGGCTTTGGCCACGGAGCATATTGCTGTGACAGCGTTAAAACAACATCTCACCAAAGAGGTGATTGTTAAAAAAGCAACGGTGTTGCACCAATCATTGGTGCACGACTTTGGTTTTATTAAACCTAAAATTGCTGTGCTTGGCCTGAATCCCCATGCCGGTGACGGCGGATTGTTAGGCTCTGAAGAAAAAGAGATTATCAAACCTGCCATTGCGGAGGTTTTCAAGACAGGTAAATTGATTTATGGACCCTATCCTGCAGATAGCTTCTTTGGCAGCGGTCAATTCCGCCAATTTGATGCAGTGTTGGCCATGTATCACGACCAAGGATTGATTCCATTTAAAACATTTGCTTTTTACGATGGAGTGAATTTTACAGCAGGTTTGCCATTAGTGAGAACCTCGCCTGACCATGGAACAGCTTATGATTTGGCTGGAAAAGGTACTGCCAATCTTTTGTCTTTCAGAAATGCCGTTTATGACGCCATTCATATTGTGAGAACACGCAAGCAATACCAACAGGATTATGGCAATCCTTTGCCGTATTCAGAATTGAAAAGAGAGAAATTTAGAATGGACTTTTAAGTCTAATGCATTCTTTCGTTCGTTTATTCTCTTGCGGCTTTTGACAGTGAAAGCCATGCATCCATGCGCTTGAATAACGCGTTGTTTAAACTTTCCTCCAATTGCAGCATTTCCGCTACATCACAGGTCTTACATTCCTGAAACAAATGGTTGAGCTGGGGCAAACAGTGCACCTCTGCGCTGGGGATAGCAGTTTTGATAATGGACAAGTTTGATTCGCAGGTTACCTGTTGGTCTTGAGCTCCGTTTAGCGCGAGCACTCGGGAATTTACCTTCTTCAGATCGATTTCAGGCTGATAATTGATATAAAACTTCATCCATGGCATAAAGAAAGTCTTATAGGTTTTAAAGACTACTACATTGTCCTTTTTACCGCCTTGGTACACAATCTTTTTTGCCTTTTTGGTAGCGCCTTTTTCCCAGTTTTTGAGGACCAAAGCCACTGTGTCTTTCCAACCCATAGTATCATTCATACCGCAGATTTTAGTAAGGCATAGCCTGTGGAATTGCATAAAACTCTCAATGTCTTTGGATTTGAATTTTTGTTTTTCCAAAACAATCTTGTTCTGGTAGGCATTGGCTTCTAAGCCGCCAGCGGCAGGTGCTGCCAGTAGTATTAGAAATGCGATATCCTGTCTTTTAGCAGAGACCATAGGTGCAATCATGCCCCCTTCGCTATGCCCGAGCAGTCCTATAGATTGTGTATCTATGTCGGTTCTGTTTTTTAACCAATCTACCATTAGCACAACATCGTTGGCAAGATCCTCCGAAGTACTGGCCATCATGGTAGGCATATGTCCTTTGGTTTTGCCAGCACCCCTATCATCAAAACGCAACACTGCATAGCCTTTGGAGATGAAGTACTGTGTCAATATAAGAAAGGGCTTATGCTGCCCAATTTTGCAATCTCTATCTTGGGCACCACTGCCAGATAGGAGAACAACTACAGGGAATTGTCCTGCGGTGTCTGGCTTATTGAGCTCCCCAGCAAGCATGATTCTACCGCCTGCTACGGGTAGTTTTATTTCTTCCTTTACCCAAGTATACGGCGGGAGAGGCGTTTGTTTCTTCGGCTTTGGCCATTCTCCCCATACTCTGGTCAGTTTCAATGGCGTTTTGATTTCATTCTGTAGCCAATATCCCTTAATGGTATTGCTGTCTGTCCTTTTGGCCTCGAATGTGAAAATAGGGACTGAATTTGTTAGGGTAAAATTCTTCTTAGAAATCTGTGTTGAGGTTATGGCCATTTCCTGTAGGTTTTGGCTCGGTACCGAAATTCTGCTTAACCATCCCGTTTTGCGCGCTTGTACAGTGATAATTAGCTCCAAATCTCCATATGAACTGCTCAACGTGCCTGTCCATGTGCCCACCCATTCTAAGCTTTTCTGTGCTTGCACAGCAATCGGAGCCAAAGCCAATGCTGTCATTATAAAAAGAAATCTCACGCTGCAAATTTAATTCAATTCTTGACCTTAATTGGAGAAGTTTTATGCATAAAAAAAGCCTTCGACATGAAGGCTTTTGTAGCGGAGACGGGATTTGAACCCGTGACCTCAGGGTTATGAATCCTGTGCTCTAACCAACTGAGCTACCCCGCCAAATTGGGGTGCAAAAATAGGAATTTGCGTTTAATATTCAAAAGAAAAACGAATCAATTACTTAGAATTGATTTGAAGTACTTCGATTACAGCTTCTTCTACGCTTGCTGCTGTTAGGGTTTCCATGCAGCTTATGCCATCCACGCAAGAACCCCTGTAGTAACATTTACATGGTTTGGGTGGCTGAATAATTCTACCTTTTCCGAACAAGTCGAATTCATGAGAATTGAAAATATTGTTGATCAACACAATTTTCTTTTGCAATCCCAAAGTGAGGTGCATGCCCATTGTAACCTGCGTTACCACCAAGTCACATTGATCTATGAGATTAATAAATTGACTCAGCGAAAAATGTCCCAAATACATCGCATTGCTGCGCTTTTGAATTTCAAGGTTTCTCTCATGCTCCTGCGCACCACCCAACAATAGTACTTGGTACCCCTTTACCATCACAGATTGAGCCAATTCAACCCATTTGTCTATACTCCACAAGCGGGTAGTCCAGCGGTCGCCGCATCCTGTATTGAATCCGATAATCGGTTTAGAATGGTCTAAATTCCACTGATATCCCTTGTCTGCATGGTTGTCTAACAAATAAGCTTCACCCTCATATTCCATACCACAGAGTTCGAAGATTTCTGTGCAATAATTTTTCGTATTGGATTTAGACAGATCGTCGAAAAGGCCAGTAAGAAACTTGTGTTCTGCTAGCGCATTCACCGGTTGCGTAGCCCCATTTTTCAATACAAAACCATATTTCTCCTTTGCCTGCACCATACCTAAAAGGGCAGAGGCCTCTTTTTCCTTGTCGAGGTTTATGGCAATATCCCATTCCGTATTCTGAACATAAAGAACAGTCTCGGTGTTGAGTTTCAATATTTCATGAATATGTCCCTTTGGAAGAATGTCTGGAGATAATGTAATCCAAGTGAATTTGGCACCTGGATACAGTTTCTTGTAGCGTGTTACCAAAGGGGTTGTTCTTATTACATCGCCAATAGCCCCCAATTTAATGATAAGAATTCTCTTTTCGATAGGGGTATAAGCAGGACAATCTGCACAATGAAAACCTTGCTCCTTGTGAGGCTTACAGGGAATGTGACCTAAAAAATGAAGGCAATCTGCCTTGTATTGCATGGCACAAAAATAGGTTTTCAATCTTTGTAAGTCAAATAGAAGCTATGTTTTCATTTATTTGTAATATTTTTGTATTATTCCTGAGTGTCAGGTAACAAATGGGCATAATTATTGTCTTATAATCGTTAGCTATTGAAAGTGTTCCAAACCCAATGCAAAAAAAGCTGAGATTTTTACTATTTATTATTCTTTCCTTCTGCATGATTCAGCTCAATGCAACGCACCTTGTGGGCGGTTACATGTCGTATCGCTATGTAGGAACAAATGGTACTTTTACCACCTACAAAGTGACCCTGTATGTATATAGAGATTGCAGCAATGATTTGGATCCTGATCGGAAAATTCCGTTTGATCCTGAAATTGTAGTTTGCGCCTACCGCGATAACAATCAGATTCAAACCTTTTTTAAAGTCCCACTGAAAAGTGAAAAAGAAGTCGATCCTGTAGGCAATACGTCTTGCCCTGAGTTGGCTTCAGCATGTCTCAAACAAGGTGTTTATGAAGCCAATATTCAGCTCCCGAATTCAAGCACGGGTTACAAATTGAAATGGGAACGCTGCTGTAGAAATACACAAACAAATTTAAAAGATGATATTGGGGGCGATCCTTATCAAGGTCAAACCTATTACGCCTACATTCCGCCCTCTGCATTAAAGAACTCATCGCCAACGTTTTTAGATGTACCGGTGCCCTTTATTTGCGCTAGAGATACCACTACCGTGCGAAACCGCGCTGTGGACTCAGATGGGGATAGCCTTAGCTATCGTTTCGTGACACCATGGCAAGGCGCTTCTATCAATGATCCTTTGCCTGAAAATTGTCCGTCTACGCTGCCTGGCTTCCAAAATGTAGATTATGTTTCGGGTTACAATGCTTCACGACCTTTTGGCAATAACGGTATCAGCAGTATTGATGCGCTGAATGGACTCACGACTTACTTGGCTCAAAATGCAGGCAGATATGCCGTAGCAATTGAAGTTACTGAATGGCGCAATGGAATCGCCATTTCTACGATTAGACTCGATTTGCAGATTTTGGTGATCAACTGCAAACCCAACAATAAACCACGGATGAGTTACCAAGGTGGCACTACTACTTGGTATGTGGAAGCCGGTGCAACCTTGTGTAAAGTCGTTACTGTAACTGACGATAAAGATCTCACCGATAAAGTATATATCAGAGGCTATGGCGATATGTTTACCGGTGCCAACGGATGGACTGGAAGCAAGGCTACTTTGTCTCCAACGATTGCCAGTGGAACCCAAAATGCAACAACGAAGTTCTGCTGGGATACCGATTGCAACCAAGCGAGTTCAGAACCTTACGTAATTACATTTGAAGCGTATGATGATGGCTGTCCATCCAAATTCGTCAATCAAAATATTCTCATTTATGTAACCCCGTTCAATCCATTGGAAACACCTAATGGTCCTACTTCCGTTTGTCAGTTTGCACAAAATGTAGCCTACACTGCGCAAAATCAAAAAGCAGGAAACAGCTACATCTGGCGTGTTAATGGCGGAACTATTGTGGGAGATAGCACCAAAGGCACAGTAAATGTGAATTGGGGAAATAGCAATACAGGAACTGTTCAGCTTTACATCATCAGCGCTTCAGGCTGTAAGGTGGGGCCGCGTAATCTCTCTGTAAATTTGGTGCCCGCACCTGCGAAACCAACAATTTCAGGTAAAGACACCGTCTGCCTCAATGCTACTACCTTGTACCAGGCAACGGCCGATCCAAATGTGCTCTACAAATGGTCTGTAGTTGGCGGCAATATATTGGGCTCTAGCACCTCTGCTGTATTATCAGTGCGCTGGACAAATGCGGTTCAGGGATTGGTGATTTTACAAGTAACCAACAACTTGGGTTGTCCAAGTCCTTTTGATACCTTCCAAACTTGGGTTTCGCATCCAACTACGCCTGACATAAAGGGTCCAACATCTATTTGTCCAAATAACCCTGGCATTGCTTATTCTGTGCAACCTCCAACTCCAGGATCTTTATATTCATGGTTTATCACCGGTGGCATCCAAAGCAGCGGTGCAATGACCAATGCCATAAAAGTGGACTGGGGCGGCAAGGGTGTTGGTTCTGTTAAAGTTGTTGAAATAAACAAATTTGGATGCTTGGGTGACACCGTAGCTCTGACCGTGATAAAAGACCATGCATTGGAAGGGCAATTGCCACTTGGCGATACCAGTATTTGTGAATTTACGCGTACCAAAGTCTACAGCATTATACCTGTCAATGGGGAAACTTATACATGGATTGTAACAGGAGGCACCATCACCAGCGGACAAGGTTCTAGCAGTATTGTAGTGGATTGGGCTGGCACCGGTGTTGGGAGTGTAGGCGTTCAGTCGCGTTCTGTGGATCCAGTAACTGGACAACCTTGTTTTTCTGCAGTGAGAGCCCGCATTGTGAATATTAGACCTGTGCCACAACCTACGCCGGTTCAAGGGGTGCTAGAGGTGTGCCAAGGTCAAACAGACATATCGGTGAGAACTTCAGGTTTTGCAGGTTCTACCTTTGAATGGGATGTAGAGGTTCTTGGTTTTATTGGTCAAGGCAATCCTTCTATTTCTATTGTGCCCGATACCTTTGGAACTTTTGCGATTCGGGTTCGTGAAATAACCCAATACGGTTGTATAGGTCCATGGAATGATTCGCAAATTGTAATTCATCCAAAACCGCGCACTACACCAATTCAAGGAAATGCAATTGTTTGTGCACCTGCGCTTTCAGGTTATAATTACAGTACCACAGGATTTGCAAATAGCACTTTCTCTTGGGGAATAGACGGCGGGGTGATCACCACTTCTGGAACTGGACCTGCCATAGTCGCCAATTGGTCTGGACAACAAAACGCCTCCTTGTTTGTGCTTGAAACCAGTGAATTTGGTTGCCCCGGAGATACCGTTAAACTGGATGTCTTTATCGATAATCCACAAATAGAATGCGTATTGGTTACGGTTACACCACCTCCAGGTTCGGATAAGAATGTTTTGGTGTTTTACAATCTCACCAATGCCCCAAGATACAACAATACTATTGTTATTCAACGCAGGCTTAGAGGCGCTACCACGGGCTTTGCCAGCATTGGCAATGCATCTCCAACAGGATTGTTCTACACTGATGTAGCTGCGCTTACAGATAGCAATAGTTATGAATACCGCGCAATAGCGATTAATTTGTGTGGAGATAGCCTTTACTCAAATCAAAATACTGACATTTTACTTCGCGGAATTAAGACAGGTCCATTCTCATACCAACTCAGCTTTACCAATTATTTGAATTGGCCAAATGGGGTATTGAGATATGAACTTCACCGCGCATTAGAAAACAAGACAGACTATCAGTTGTATCAGACCTACAGTTCCCCAAGTACTGAGGATTTTGACAATGGTAAGGACCATTTTGGAATGTGGTTTAGAATTAAAGCTATCGAAAACGGGGGACAGAATAGAGAGAGCTGGAGCAATGATGTAAAACTGTATTTTGAACCACTGATTTATATCCCGAATGCATTTTCACCTGATGCCAATGGCCTAAACGAAAGATTTATTCCGAATTCAGGTGGAATGAAAACCTATACCATGCGTATCTATAATCGTTGGGGAGAAAAGTTGTTTGAAACTTCGAATAACGAAGTGGGTTGGGATGGGAATTATCTCGATAAACCTGTGCAATCAGGCATATATGTTTATGTTATTGATTATAGCGATTATAAAAATCGTCAATATCAAGCAAAAGGCACCTTGCATTTGATGCGCTAATTCGTGTAATTCGCGTCCTAATTATTTAGAATCCATGTCAAACCCTACATTATCAGAAAAGACTTTTGCAGAATGGTCAGCAGGCTATTCTGGTGAATCAATGACCCTAAAAGGCGCTGTAAATAAGTGCATTCTTCTCTTCATAACCATGCTCATTCCTGCAGCTTGGATATGGTGGAAAATGGGTGAAATCAATGAATATTCTCTCAGTGGAATGAAGGCATACCTTATTGGCTCCGCAATTATTGGTTTTATCCTAGCCTTGGTCATCACGTTTAAAAAGAATTTAGCACCGTATCTAGCCCCTGTTTATGCCGCAGTTGAAGGCGTATTCTTGGGTATTGTGAGCAAAGTGTTTGATGCCATGTACGACGGTATTGTTTTCCAAGCCGTAAGCATCACGCTGTTGATTTTTGCAGCAATGTTGTTGGCATACAGAACGGGATTGCTTCGCGCAACTCCGAGATTTACCAAAATCCTGATGTTCGCCACCCTAGGTGTAGGCGTTTTTTATCTTGTAAATTGGATTATGGCTATGTTTGGTGTGCAGTCCTTCTATTTTGGAAATGGTTGGCTGTCTATAGCAGTATCTGCAATAGTAGCAGGTATTGCAGCCTTCAATCTAATCATAGATTTTACCATGATTGAAGAACAAAGTAAAATCGGAGCACCGAAATACATGGAATGGTATTCTGCATTCGGTCTTTTGGTGACCTTGATTTGGCTCTATCTTGAGATTTTGAGATTGCTCTCAAAACTCAGCAGCAGAGACTAACAGCATAAAATTTTGAAAGCGGCATAGAGCCGCTTTTTTTGTCGTTTACCTTTTCCCTAACTGCGGTATATATGAGTATGAAAAACAACATAACATACTCCATTCCAGTAGGAAGAATACAATTTCAATTTCTTGCCTATAGCGACGCAGAGATCTTGACGTTTTTTGAGTTGCAGCGAAAAAGACGAAAGCGTGATGCCGAATTTCCTAAAATGCCTGGATTGGCCGGTGAATATGCCACAGCGTTGAGGTCCTCTGAAAAGTAACTGCCAACTATGAGTTTACAGATTAAAACACCCTGTCATGCCAACTGGGATCAAATGTCGCCAACCAATCAAGGGCGGCATTGCAATGCATGTTCAAAAACGGTATTCGATTTTACCCAATACAGCGAACAACAAATCTTGGAAGTATTGGCTGGGACAACAGGGGAGGTTTGCGGCAGATTGCACCAATCTGCATTGCTTTCTGAGCCTAGTGCGCAAAGAAAATCCTCTTTTTGGAAAAAGGGAATTCTCGCTGTATGCGCATTTTTGGGAATTCAAACCTCTCAAGCGCAATCAGATATGCGCCATTCTCGAGCATTTGTTTCGCCGGAACCACCACCAGACTTTAAACAGTCCGCAACGGATACAAGCTTTAAATTTACGCTAGTAGGCGGTGCCATGCATGCTGATACGGGTGTGCACAGTATATTAGTGAATACGGTTCTCAATAGACATTTCTTTACCAGAGATGATACTGGAGTATTTGAATTTGAAATACCGCGAATTTGGTTCGATAGTGTGTTGAGATTTAGCTTTTTCGATAAAAAAGGAAGATTGTTGGGCAGTTATCAAATTCCCATTGCAGATGCATGGAAATACTACGACAGTAGGATTTTATTCAGCGAATTGCCAGAAGCAAAAATTGTGGTAGATATTGGAAGTGGACATGGCATTGTTATGGGTGCAATTACACAACCCTATGGCTTCTTAGAATCGAGGTACAAAACCAGCTATTTTTACCATGTAGCACCAGAGATAAAAGAAGCAGCCGTGCCTCAAAACAACCAAGGAAAAATACCGGTGCATGTAAGTGGCAAGGTCAATAATGGTACCCATGATATTCCTGGAATACCCTACGTTCCCGCTTCGCCCTTGCCCGAATATTAGTCGTATTCTAGCTCTAGGAAGGCGCTTTGCAGTTCACTGAGTGAATGCCTGTCATTCGCTTTTTTCGCGATTTCTATTCCTTGCGTATAGCGTTGCTTGGCTTCCTCTTTCTGGCCTTTGCGTTCCAACAATTTGCCCAAATGATAATAGGTAGCCACATAGTTGGGATGCCATTCGAGTAAATTGAGAAAAATTACCTCTGCTTGCGCATCATCACCAAGTCCGATGTATTCCTGTGCCAGCGCATAGTTCAAAAAATCATCTTTTGGATTTTCCGCCAAGAAGCTGCGCAATTTTGAAATTCTATCCATTAGAAGCGATACGTAAGTGAAAATAGGTGAGAAGGTGATGGGCGGACAGTTGCCTGTAAATCCGCATCTATATTGAGTTTGTAAAAGTGTGCGTCAACAGTAGCATCCACAATTTGCAATACATACAGTGCGGATAGGGCTAGAATCCCGAAGTCGCGAAACTTTCTTGCATCATCGCGCTTTTCTATGGCGTATACTGAAGGGGTTTTGCCCAAAGCATACAAGGCCCTAAAACTCGCATTAGAGTCGCGCATAATGCGTCTCTGATCGAATGTGAACCAAGCTGCAGCTCCCATGCCTGCGTAAATAATGGGTGCCTTCCAATATTTGCGGTTGTAAATTTGGCCTAAGCCTGGAATTACAGCTGAGTAAATACTCGCTTTTTTAGGGCTATGTGGATCTGCAAACGAGAATAAACGCAGGGGTATTTTCGCTTGAGCACTGCTGTCGGACTGCGCATGGAGCTGGCTCATAGCCGAAAGCGCTAAAAAGAGAAGTATAAATGAAATGCGATGCACGTTTTTTTAGGGGATTAATCCCAAAATTCGTTCCAAATCTTGCATGCTTTTGTAGGATATAATCACTTTGCCCTTGCCTTTGCCACCGTGTTTTAAGTGCACTGCCGCCTTGAGTTTATCCGCAAAGGTTTCTCTGATTTTATCTATCTCGGGATCCCAATCTGTTCCTGTAATTGCGAAATCCGCTTTACTGCCATTCTTCTTTTCTTTAACGAGGGTTTCAACCATGCGCACACTCAGATTGTCTTCCAGAATATGGTGGAACAACTCAATTTGCTCTGCCATATCATCCATGCTAATCATAGCGCGGGCGTGCCCCATGCTTATTTTACCTTCACGAATTCCAACTTGTATTTCGTCAGGCAATTTGAGCAAACGCAGATAGTTGTTCACTGTGGTTCTGTCTTTTCCAACCCGATCGCCCAATTCTTCAAGCTTTAGATTGCATTCATCCTGCAATCGCTTATAACTCATCGCCACTTCAATTGCATTCAAATCACTGCGTTGAATGTTCTCAATCAAAGCCATTTCCAACATGTCTTGGTCATTGGCGATGCGCACATAGGCTGGGATTTTTGTCAATCCTGCAAGAATGGCGGCTCGGGTTCTGCGTTCTCCGCTGATGAGTTGGTATTTATCATAACCCATTTTGCGCACGGTAATCGGCTGGATTACGCCGTGCACTTTGATAGAAGATGCCAATTCTTCAAGTTCTTCTTGTTTGAAATCCGTTCTAGGCTGAAAAGGATTGGCTTCTACTTCATTCAAAGGAATTTGTGAAATAGAACCTAAAGGCCTTAACTCTCTTGAGGTTACGTCTGTATCCGCATTTTCAAGCAGGGCACTTAAGCCACGTCCAAGACCTGATTTCTTCTTTACCGGGGCATTCATACTGCAGGCGCCTCCTCTTTGTTACTGTTATGATTGTAAATGCCGTTTTTCTCAAGAATTTCTTTAGCGAGGTTGAGGTAATTCATAGAGCCGCGACTTTCTGCATCATGATACAATACGGGTAGTCCAAAACTCGGAGCTTCACCCAATTTGGTATTTCGCTGAACAATAGTGTCGAATACAATATCTTGGAAGTGGGTTTTTACGTCATCAACCACTTGGTTGCTCAAGCGCAAGCGACCATCATACATAGTGAGAAGAATACCTTCAATGTCCAAACCTTTATTCAAATGTTGCTGAATGATTTTAATGGTATTCAATAATTTGCCCAATCCTTCCAATGCAAAGTATTCGCATTGCACAGGGATAAGCACACTATCTGCAGCTACCAAGGCATTGGTGGTAATCAGACCCAAAGAAGGTGAGCAATCGATAATTATGAAATCAAACTGCGCTTTCAGCGCCTTCAATGCACCTTCCATCATGCGTTCACGATTCGGCATTTCCAACAATTCTATTTCTGCACCTACAAGATCAATATTTGAGGGCATTAGACTCAAATAAGGAACTTCGGTTGAGAGAATAACGTCTTTGGGGTCGATGTCTTGCACCAAGCACTCGTACAAGCCAATTTTAATGTTCTTCGGATCAAATCCCAACCCAGATGACGCATTGGCCTGAGGATCCGCATCGATCAGTAGGGTTTTGTGTTCCAGTACTGCCAAACTAGCAGCTAAGTTGATGGCCGATGTGGTTTTTCCAACCCCGCCTTTTTGATTGGCAATTGCTATAATTTTTCCCATGTCTTTTTTTACAGTGTAATTGAATTTCCTATGGCTAACAGTTCTAAGTGAATTCCTGAAGCAGCAAATAATGCTTGGGCTTCTTCATGTTCAATTTTTATATAGCCAAATGTATCATAGTGCATTCCTATAACGTGTTTCACCTGCAATAATTTTGCAGCTTCCACCGCATCATACATATCCATTGTGAAATTTCCTCCTATAGGCAGGAATGCGGTCTTTAAGTTGAATTGTTTTGCGATGAGACCCATGTCGGTGAACAAGGCCGTATCGCCTGCAAAATAAAAGCAGTCTTCTATGTTAGATACGACGAAGCCAGCAGGACAGCCCCCTGTGCTGCCGTCAGGCAGCGTGCTGCTGTGCAAGGCCGGCGTAAGTTTCACCTTGCCAAAATCAAAGTTCCAAGCGCCCCCAATATTCATTCCGTGGGTATTTTTAGCGCCTTGTGCTGCCATCCATGTTGTAAGTTCATACACACCGACTACGGTGCATTCACTGCGGTTTGCGATTGCCGGAGCATCGGCCACATGGTCCTCATGACCGTGAGAAAGCAATAGGTAATCGGGGTCAATACTTCCGAAATCTACATTCGTAGCCAATGGGTTGGGACGGATAAACGGGTCAAATAGTATACTTTTGCCCGCAGTCTCAACCATAAATGTAGAATGTCCGTAGTAAGTGATCTTCATCGACAATGTGTGAAGGGCAAATTTATTTTCAAAGCCCCAATATCTTTCATATCCTATGCCTTCGTTTTGTTCACGATTGTTGGAATCATACGTTGTAAAAATGTTGATAAAATATCTGAGGACCTGATTTTTCGGTATAATGAGGATGCTTCAATCACAACACTAGACCCTGCTTACATCAAGTCACAAGCGGAAATTTGGGTGGCTTCTCAACTTTATAATGGCTTGGTCGAGTTGGATAGCAATTTAAATCCAATTCCCATGTTGGCCCGTTCCTGGACGCTTTCTGAGGATGCTTGTGTTTATAAGTTTGTTTTAAGACGTGATGTACAATTTCACGGACAGGGGAATGCGAGTTTTAAACAGGGTCGGTGGGTAACTGCTCAGGATGTGGCCTTTAGTTTTTCCCGTCTATTGGATCCAGCTACAGCTTCGCCCGGGGCGTGGATATTCTCAGATAAGATTGATTCTCTTGCTTTTACTAAGGGACCTTCTGATCCCAATTATCCATTTCAAGTGCAAAACGACTCTGTGTTTGTGTTGAAACTAAAACGGCCTTTTACTGCCATGATTCACCTGCTTGCCACTTCCTATTGCTCTATCGTCCCCAAGGATTTGGCGGGTATTGCTGCTTCTGATTTTGCAAGAAAACCCATAGGGACCGGCCCATTCTATTTTAAAATGTGGGAGGAAGATGTGAAATTGATATTGCGTAAGAATTCCTTGTATTTTGAATTCTGGCAGGGAAAACGATTGCCCTTTCTTGAAGCAATCAATGTGGATTTTATCAAAAACAAGCAAACTGCATTTATGCGATTTGTTGCAGGTGAATATGACTTTTTTAATGGCATAGAAGGCAGTTTTAAAGATGAATTACTGACAAAAGAAGGGTTGCTAAGGCCCAAATATGCCGCTTCATTTGACATGCTAAGTTTGCCCTTCCTTAATACGGAATATCTTGGTTTTTGGATTGATAATAAGCAGTTAAGGTATGAAGCCCTAGGGAATATACACTTCAGAAGAGCATTGAATTTCGCTGTGGATCGCGCAAGTATTTTGAAATATCTAAAAAACAATACGGGTATCATAGGCAGTGGCGGATTTGTGCCACCAACCTTAGTAAATGCATCTGTGAAAGGCTATTCCTATAATCCAACCCTGGCTGCCGCAGAATTGAAACTGGCAGGGTACCCAAATGGTGAAAATTGCCCTGAGATTAAAATCACTACCACTGCAGACTATTTAGATATGGCAGTGTATGTTCAGAAATACTGGCAGAATCTTGGTCTTAAAGTGCGCATTGATGTGCAAACAGGCGGCATGCTGCGTCAAATGCGCAATAAAGGCGAACTTCCTGTCTTTCGCGGCAGTTGGATAGCGGACTATGCCGATGCTGAAAATTACTTGGCCTGTTTCTACAGTAAAAACCACAGCCCCTCTGGTCCGAATTATACCCACTTTACTTCTGCGACTTTCGATAGACTTTATGAGCAAATGAACACCACTGCAGATCCAATCTTGCGCAACCAACTCGTGGCGCAGGCGGATTCTGTGATTATGGCCGAAGCGCCCTTAATCGTGCTCTATTATGATAAAAGCATTCGATTAATACAAAAGCCTGTTCACGGACTTCGTAACGACGCCATGAACAGGCTTATTCTCAAAAAAGTATGGAAGGCCAAAATGTCTTCCTAAGTCACCTTTAGATTTTATAAAGAAAACCGAGTCCCACAATCCAAGAGTTTTGCCATGCATTGGTGCCTGGTTTTGCGAGGTCTTTATCAAACATGCTAATCGAAGGTGTAGTTGAAGTTTATATACTTGCTCACTTTTGCAACAAAGCCCACATCAATACGACTGTCCAAGGGGCTGTTGCTACTGGCAAAAGAGTAGGGGGCAAATCCCAAATAGTTGGCCTTGAGTGTATATTGCTTGTTCTTGCCAAAATTACGGTTTACACCGGCCTGCAGCTGAAAGCCAAGTTCTGCTTTGAAGAATTTCCCTGAATCTACCGCCGCAATAGTTCTTTCACTGCGCAATGCATACAGTTTCTGATTCAGCAAGCTCGTAATTTTTATAGCACCAACACCCACACGGCTATAAAACCAATCTACGGGTTTTACCTCGAAACCAACTTCAGGCACTATGGTCCCAGCACTCATAAAACCACTGGTTTGGGTTCTTATTTCACGACCGATAGCATCATTGCTATAGGCAAAGCCCTTTAACAATTGGGTTTGAATGTTCATACCCGCATAGACACTAAGCCATTTTGGTTTATTAAGGCTGTAACCATATTTGCTATCAAAAAACACGTTATCGATGTTCTTTTTTGTACTTCTAAATTTTTCTCCATTTAGGTCAAAAAGTTGGGTGCTAATTGCACCCTCGTTAATCTTCAATACGTTATCCCAACTGATGCGGCCTTTTTTGTAATTGCGCAGGGCGTTAAAGAAAACGTTTCCGCTGATGTTGTTTGCAACGCCTGCACTCCAATTGGGTGAGGTGCCGCTAAGTGCCGCATTGGCGCCTATTTCAGTAGCTTTTTTCCAATAAGTGGTGTCTTTTTCTTGTGCGGTGCTGCTGCCAAGGATACCAAACGAGCATAAGAAAGTAAGGGTGAGGGTTTTTTGAAGGAGATTCATGTTGTTCAATGTTCTGTATAAAAAAGAATGCCCCCATATAGAGGGCATTCCAATTGTGTATGCGTTAATTAATCTTTACTAACTATGGTTTTGGTGCGGTTCATGGCTTTGATCATGATGAACAATACCATGGCAATTAACAAGAAATTGATAACGGCTCCCAAGAGTTTACCGTAGGTAAATGGTCCTGCAGCCAATTCTTCAATTTTCTCAAAGCCGCCAAGCATAGCGATTACAGGCATGATAAGGTCGTTCACAAGACTGTCGACGATTTTCTGGAAGGCACCGCCAAGTATAACGGCTACCGCGAGATCCATCACATTTCCTTTGTTGATGAACTCTTTGAATTCTGATATGAAACTCATAGTGTTAAGGTTTTATGCCTCAACAATAGCGCAAAAAAACCATATAAGTGATAGTTGTGTGTATCCTGTTTGAAAGATAAACGGATAATTAGTTTGAAGAAGGCTCTGACAAAACTTGTTTTACCAAGTCAGCCGCGTCTTTTAGCGCAATTGCACTAAACACTTTAAGTCCGCTTTCATCAATAATCTTTTTCGCTTCTTCCGCATTGGTACCTTGTAATCTTACGATAATCGGAATGCTAACATTGCCAATTTTCTTGTAGGCTTCTACAACTCCATTAGCAACGCGGTCACAGCGAACAATACCGCCAAAAATATTAATAAGGATGGCCTTTACGCCAGGGTCACTCATGATAATACGGAAACCCGCTTCAACTGTTTCTGCATTCGCAGTTCCTCCCACATCAAGGAAGTTTGCAGGTTCACCACCACTCAATTTAATAATATCCATAGTAGCCATCGCCAAACCAGCGCCATTTACCATACAACCCACGTTGCCGTCGAGTTTTACAAAGTTCAAATTGTATTTACCCGCCTCAACTTCAGTAGGATCTTCTTCAGCCAAATCGCGCAATTCTGCGAAATCTTTATGTCTGTATAGTGCGTTGTCGTCTAGGTTTACTTTTGCGTCTACCGCAATGATTCTGTCATCGCTGGTTTTCAATACAGGGTTGATTTCAAACATGGCGCTGTCCGTGTCATCATACGCGCGGTACAATGCAGATACAAAGGCTACCATTTCTTTGAACGCTTTGCCCTCAAGACCCAGGTTAAACGCAATTTTACGTGCCTGGAAACCTTGGAGACCTACTGCTGGGTCAACCCATTCTCTGTGAATTTTTTCTGGATGATTTTCCGCTACCTCTTCAATGTCCATTCCACCTTCAGTGGTATAAATGATGACGTTTTGTTTGGTTTGACGGTCCAATAGAACACTCATGTAGTATTCCTTTGGTTCGTTAGCGCCTGAATAAAATACATCCTGTGCAACAAGAACCTTACTTACCAATTTGCCACTTGGACCCGTTTGAATGGTAACAAGTGTTCCACCCAACAAATTCTTTGCAATCTCAGCTGCTTGGTCCGCGTTTTTGGCAACCTGCACACCACGTTGTTCCGTGCCTTGGATTTTACCTTTACCACGTCCTCCGGCATGAATCTGCGCTTTTACTACGCACCAGTCGCTGTTATACTCGGTTTTGATTTTTTCCGCAGCTGCTTTTGCCTCCTCAGCAGTTTCAGCAACATAACCGTTTTGAACGGCTACGCCGTATTTCTTTAGGATTTCTTTGGCCTGATATTCGTGAATGTTCATGGATACAGAATTCTATTTTGAGGTCGCGAAAATAGTTAACTTTGACGGCTCTTAGGAGAAGAAGTTAAAAAAAACCAATGATTTCCTGCCAAAACATTCACAAATACTACGGTAAACTCCATGTCCTTAAAGGGATAGACCTAGAGGTTCAGCCTGGAGAAATCGTAACAATTACGGGTGAAAGTGGTGCTGGTAAAAGTACACTGCTCCAAATTCTTGGAACCTTAGACAATCCCAATGATGGAAATGTGTTTTTTGCAGGTAAAAAAATTACAGGTCTCTCCGGCAATAAACTCTCTGCCTTTCGCAACCAAAATATGGGATTTATTTTCCAATTTCACCAGTTGCTGCCTGAGTTTAATGCTGCAGAAAATGTGTGTATTCCCGCATGGATTGCGGGAAAAAGTAAGAAGGTTGCCAAACAGGAAGCCCTGGAAATTCTAGAATTACTCGGATTGAAAGATCGGGCTTTGCATAAGCCGTCTCAACTCAGTGGAGGCGAACAACAGCGTGTGGCTGTGGCAAGAGCATTGATAAATAAGCCCGGTGTCGTGTTTGCAGATGAGCCCTCTGGGAATCTAGACTCAGCCAATGCAGCATTGCTGCATGGTTATTTTAATACCTTGAGGAAAGAAATGGGTCAAACCTTTGTTATCGTTACCCACAACCCAGAACTTGCCGCCATGGGAGATAGAAATATCAAACTGAAAGACGGCATGATGGCTGTTTAAAAGGAGATAAATACGCCTACTGCGCAATTCCAAGTGTTGGTGAACGTGAAATTTGCTGTTCCATTTCCCTGAAATCGGGTTTGTGCAGACAGCGTAATGTAGGTATCCGGACTGCTTAATAAGCCCAACATGAGTCCAGGCTCGTAAATGATATTGGAAATGGTCGTGTGGCTGCTCTGCAAGGCGTGCATTGCTGCCATGTTTGACTGATTTGGTGCTTCTATGCCCCCCAAGGCATACATGCCTTTAAATCGGTTGGTTACAGCCAATGACCAGTATTCATACCGCACACCTCCCTGAAATTCAAAACTCGCAGTTAGGCTGGACGTTCCATAGGATTGGATTTTCAAGGCTGTATCATAGTATCGATAGGAATATCGTTGTAAACCGATGAATGCAATTGATTGGGTGTAAAAACAACCATAATGTTCTGTGTGTCCATACCCCAATTCAGCTTCTTGTAGCTCCCAAGAATTGTGTTTTGTATCCAAACTGTCCAAACTATGCTGATAGCTGTAAACAGCAGCTATAGATTGATTCGAATTCAAGTGGATGTTTGTATATGCATTTAAGTTGTATTCCTCTTTGTTAAGGGCGAGCTGCACGCCCAGTGCACTTGGGTATTCCTCGTCAAATGCACCCGGCATTGCAGCTCTAATGTTGTGTTGGGCTTGGGTACTGAATATCTGAAAACAAGCCACGATAACAAGCAAGTAATACTTCATCGAATTATTTTTTCAATTCGTAGCGGTCGCGGCCATTCCAACCGAATGAAACGCCATATCGCATGCCATCTTTGCCTGGGACAATGTAGGCATTCACTGGAATATTCATCTTGCCACTTTTGAAGGTTTTACCTACGGCAAAAAGGAAACCTGTGGTCAGGGTCGGTGCACCACGGCTGTCCAATCTTTGGGTAAGATTCACTTGGTCTGGTAAGAATAAGGTAGCGTCTTTTTCCAAATACCACTTCTTGTCGGGCCCAATAAAACCCTTAGCTGTTTTGGTAAATGTGAGGGTAGGACCAAAGGCAAACTCAAAGCCGCTTTTGTTATTTCTAAGTCCATTCAAAAAGGTAAAGCTAGGAATTACGCGACCTTGGTCCATCCCACTAATATTGGGGATAAACTCAAACAAAGCCTGAAAGTTTCCCTCATTGAGGTATTGCTTTTCAAACTGATACCCAAATTGAAACATAAAAGGATACGCATCAAAACCGCCTTGTTGTGCAGGCGCCTTCATAATACTGGCATTTAAGCCACTGAAAAACCCAATGCCCATTCTTGGCCCATCCGCCCTCAATTTTAACTCATATGGGTTGTTGATGGTGTTGTCGTAATCCGCTTTCACAGTGAGTTT
>JBEIRK010000079.1:0-12396 GCA_040376005.1 Flavobacteriales bacterium | reverse complement strand
TCTCAATGCTGCAGCCCAGACTTTCGACTTAATCCCCTTGTATGGTATCCGTGTGAACTACACGGGGTTGAGCTACAATACGCTTTCTGTAGATGTAGGAACTGCAACTGTGGTGAAGAATGATATTCCCCATAATCAGCAATTTAGTATTGTTGTAGATCATCCAGATGGGTTTCAAGATTCTGCAGGTTGGGTATTGTACGGGCTAGAATACACCTTATTGCGTGATGATGGATCTGTTGTAACGCATATTGACGATATTTTTGGATCAAAAGGAATAGCCACAGACACGGCATTGCAGTCCATTCGCTTAACGAATACCTTCGATCAACAAACCCCTGCAGGCTCCAAATTGACCCTGTTGGGCAAGTTGTTTGACAGAAATGGAACGGGCTATATCACCTTTGCTTATGATATAACGGTTGTCAATAGTACCAAGAAATTGCCTACTCAGGTGTTTACCTATACTGACAAGGATTCACGAGGCATGCGTAGCACATCTGTAGGCCTGCATTTCAACTTTTTTGAGTTTAAAGGACTAACGGGTAACAACTTTCTTTTTCGTGTGCAGAAGGGCAGCTCTATTCACTTTCTGTTGCGTGGCCTTGAAGGTTGGAAAATAAAAGAGGAGAAGGCTGCACCTGTAGCTGATTTGATTATTTTAGATGTGAATGGCAAGGAGGTAGAGCAAGGAGTAGACATACTGTCTAAGAGCATTGGAAGCACCATTGCTAAAGACAAAAAGGAATTGGAAGTCAAATACAGTCCGGAGAAACCATTGCAGACAGGACAGTTTTATTTTGCATGGTTAAAGCTCAGAGATGCCAATTCAACCAAAAACGCCATGGACCTGGTCATTAAGTTCTATGTAGAGGATTAAAACATCCCAAGACTGTATTAGCGAATACGCATAAAAAAACCATCGATATCGATGGTTTTTTTATATTCAATTCTATTGAAATTATCCTAGGTAGGATTTTAGTACTTTTGATTTGCTTGATTTTCTGAGGCGGCGAAGGGCTTTCTCTTTAATCTGGCGCACACGTTCGCGGGTAAGACCTACTTTTTCAGAGATATCTTCCAGCGTGTGGGCAGGATTGCCATCGAGGCCAAAGTAGTATTTCAACACGTCACGTTCCTTATCACTTAAAGTGCTAATTACGCGGTTGATTTCATTTTGCAGTGACTCATTGATGAGGGGCATGTCAGGGTTTGGCTCATCATTGTTATCCAATACACCCAATAGCGTATTGTCTTCACCATCAGCCAATGGAGCATCGATGCTCAAGTGACGGCCGCTGCTGCGCAAGGCGTTTTCTACTTCTGTTATCGGAATTTGCAGTGCTTCTGCAATTTCTTCAGGTGTAGCTTCGCGTTCGAGTTCTTGTTCCAAGCGGGCTGCCATCTGCGTAATACGGCCTAGGCTACCTACTTTATTTAAGGGAAGACGCACAATACGGCTTTGATCTGCCAATGCCTGAAGGATACTTTGGCGAATCCACCAAACTGCATAAGAGATGAATTTAAAACCACGGGTTTCATCAAATCTTTTTGCTGCTTTAATAAGACCCATATTGCCTTCGTTAATCAAATCGCCAAGGGTTAAGCCTTGGTTTTGGTATTGTTTCGATACAGATACTACGAAACGCAAGTTGGCGTTTACAAGTTTTTCAAGCGCTGCTTGATCCCCCTCACGAATACGTCTTGCCAATTCTACTTCTTCCTGAGCATCAATCATCGGAACTTTCGAGATTTCGTTCAGGTATTTGTCAAGGGATTTGTTCTCCCGGTTTGTAAATTGCTTAGAAATTTTAAGCTGCCTCATGTATATATGCCTGCTGTAATGTTAGTCTTAACCAAGCTGCAAAATTAACCATTTTTTTGCCCAATTGTAGAATTTCCTTTCATCTATCCTTGGTTTTTTGCAGCAACCATTTACTGCAAAAACCGCGCCAGATTTGAGTTTTTAAAAAGTTTAGCTGAAATAAACGGTACAATTGTACACGATAAATGCGGCAATCCAAGCCAGCGCACCGTAGCCAAAAAATTGGATTAGCGGCAATTTCCAACTGCCCGTTTCTCGCTTCACAACAGCCAAGGTACTCATGCATTGAAGTGCAAAAGCATAAAAAACGATGAGGCTTAAGGCGTACGGCAGGTCATAGAGTGGTTTGCCTGTTTCTGGATTTTTGGCAGATTTCATTTTGGAACGGATTCCTTCAATTTCATCTCCTGCGCTGTTTCCAAATAAAGTACTCATTGTGCCGACAAACACCTCTCGCGCCGCGAATGAGCTTACCAATGCAATCCCCGTTCTCCAATCGTATCCCAAAGGCCGTATTGCGGGTTCTATCCATTGTCCCATGATGCCTGCATAACTTGCTTTTAGTTGTGCTGCATTCACTTGCAGTGCGGTTTCATCAGCAGAAAGGTGGTTGGCGGCTGCAAGGGTGGTGGCCTCTTGCTTTGCCGTTTCCAGCGCATCGCTTGGTCCATAGCTGCTTAAAAACCATAGGACCAGCGATATGATCATGATGATTTTCCCTGCTTCAGTGACAAAAGATTTGCTTTTATGCCATACATGCGTCCACACCGTTTGCAGCCTTGGGAGCTGGTAGGCGGGCATTTCAAGGATGAATTCACTTGGTGCCTGCTGTTTTTTGAATATTTTATAAGTCCAAGAAATGGCAAATGCCAAGATGATGCCACTGAAATAGGCCAATGTGATGATAAGGCTTTGAATGCTAAATGGGCCAAAGGCAGCTTCCGAAGGCACTGCCAAGGAAACCAGAAGCACATACACAGGCAATCGTGCGGAACAACTCATTAGCGGAATGACGATCATGGTTGCCATACGTTCAGCTTTGTTCTTGATCGATCGGGTAGCCATGATACTTGGAATGGCACAGGCAAAACCTCCGATCAGTGGAATGACTGAACGCCCATTGAGGCCAATGCGTCGCATGACCTTATCCGTAATAAAACTGGTGCGCACCATGTAGCCACTGTCTTCTAGAATCGCGATAAAGAAAAAGAGTATGGCTATTTGCGGCAGAAATACCAATACCCCGCTTAACCCCGGTATAATACCGCCCGTCAGTATTCTGCTAATAAAGCTGTCGCCCAGCTGCTCAGATAAGAGTTCTGAAAGGCCATTGAATCCGTTTTCTATCCATGTCATGGGATATTCTGCCAAGGTGAAAACCCCCTGGAAAATGGTAAGCATGATGATGAAAAAGACTAAGTAGCCCAAAATGGGGTGCGTAAATATGCGGTCCAATTGGGTAGTGACAGACTTTTTAAAACCGTCTTTACTACTTACTGCCTTTTTAACTATGGGTTCGATTCGATTGTATCTTTTCAGTGTTTCTTCTGCAAGGCCTCTCAACTCGGCGCCATTTCTAAAGTCCTCAAGTCGTTGAAGATAATCCACATTGGTGGTGCCAGATTGCGGGCTAAAATGCAACACTGCTTCCTTTAAGGTATCCAAGCCCTCACCGGTGCGCGGATTTACAAGAACCACAGGTGCATTTAAGTCAGCTTCCAAGCTTAGGGTGTCGATTTTAATGCCCCGGCGTTTTGCAGTATCAGCCATTGTCAAGCACAAAATGGCAGGAATTCCAATTTCTTGCACTTGGGTGTACAAGAGCAGGTTTCTGCGCAAGTTACTTGCATCCAACAAGAAGATTAAAACATCAGGCCTTGGGTATTTTTTCCCAATGAGGTGGTCTGTGACAATCCCTTCCTCGTCTTGACGGGTAAAGAGACTGTATATCCCTGGTAGGTCTGTGATTTTGTATGACCTATCGTTAAATTTCCAGTCACCCGTTTTCCTTTCTACGGTTGTTCCAGGTAGGTTGCTTGTATTTTGACGCAGCCCAGTAAGGCGGTTAAACAAGGTGGATTTGCCACAGTTTGGGTTGCCAATCAGCCCGATATTTGAAAGGGTCTTATTCAAAGTGTGCACTGAGTTCAATGTGAAGGTATTCGGCTTCTTCCTTTCTCAGTCCCAATACATATCCATCAATATTTAAAGCAATGGGATCACCGCTGGGTGCTGTATGCTCTAGAGAAATGGATGTTCCAGGCACGCAGCCCATTTCCATTAATTTTTGGGTATAAAATCCTTCTTTCACAGAAGTGATAACCGCAGATTGGTTTTTATGCAATTCAGATGCATTCACAGATGGCTGGCAAAATTAGAGGTTAAAAGCTTATTCTTGGGGTTGAACTTCTAACTTCTTTAAGATTTCATGTATTTGAATCGAAAGTTCTTTGGCTCGGGAATCGGTGCTTTGGATTTGGTCCAATTCTGCAACAAATTCTGACATCGCAAATGTCTGCACTTTCAGTTTGTCGGTAATCTTCAAATCTTGCAACTGCTGTCCAAGTTTTTCAAGTTCTGTCGCCAATCTGTCTTCTGGACAAAAACTCAAGAAAATATTCATCGCGGTATAATAGTCCTTAGATTTTACCGCAGGGTTAAGTGCCAATTCATGCATAATGTAGTTGTAACTCGACTCATTGAAGCGCATGAGTTTTGATCCCCACATTACGGCTACAGCACCTCTTTTATCGCTGAGTCCCATCATGGCTAAAGGCATCCACTTATTTTTATCATCGAGTAGTGAGATCGCAACCCTGCACAGCTGTTGGCTGCTTTCTTGGGTAAATGGAATCAGAGAGTCTGCGGGTGCAGATTTATAATAGGCGCTGTACAGCGCATTGATACGTGTGTCTACCGCCAGTTTTGTGTCTCTGGCAAGCCCCAAAAATGCAGCATGTCCTGCAGTAATTTCTCCAAAAAAGTGGAATTCAGGGTGCGCGTTTGCAAAATACATAGCACGGGATACTGTAGGGTCATAGCCACTATGAACAGCCTCTACAAAAAATGGAATAAAGGCAGCTACAATAGCATCGTTACTAGACTCATTACCATCTACATCGGCCAATTTGCATGCGAGTTTGAAGTTTGTAAATCCACTGCCAGCTCCGCATCGGGAGAATCCAGCATGGAGCATCCGAATCATTCTCGCGAGCTCTTGTGCGTCGGTTGCAGCGTAATCAAAATCTGCCAACAAGGTATTTGATGCATCTAATACGATCCAATTTGGCATGGAGCCTCCCAAGGGGATTTCGTGGGTTCTTTTTTCTAAACGAACCTTATAATTGGCCCGTCTTTCGAGCATTTCTTGTTCTTTATTGCCATGCCCCCAGCGCATATCATAAGATAGAGCATAGGTGTTTCTATGCGTTTGGGTTTGTTGGATTTGTAGGTATTGCTCCTTGTCTTTCTCTACAAAAAACAATTGTAATGTTGGATGCTCTGCATCAAAATACCATTGATTAAAAAACCAATGAAGGTCTCTGCCACTTACCGATTCAAAAGCCAATCGCAGTTCGTCTATTTCCGCAGATTGGAATGCTTTGGTCTTTAAATACTGTTTCAAGCCAGTTCGGAATGCATCTTCACCAATTTCGTAGCGCAGCATGTGCAGAATACTGCCCCCTTTTTGGTAACTTACGTCGTCAAATACATCGCCGCTATTATCGTATTCATAACGCGCCAAATGCTTCCCTTTCCCAGCACTACGGTTTTTATACCCCATTCGCATTTTTTCGAGGTGGGCATCCGCATTGTCTTGGCCATATTTGTGTTCGCGCCAGAGATATTCTCCATAGGTAGCAAAACTCTCATTTAGGGTGATATTGCTCCAACTTTCTGCTGTGACCAAGTCGCCAAACCATTGGTGAAAAAGTTCATGGCTTATGTAGTCTTCATAGGTTTCGTCGAGGTGCTCATCGGCGGTGTGTTGCAACTGTTCCATATGCACCGTTGCGCTGGTGTTTTCCATGGCTCCGCTGACAAATTCTCTCACCACAACTTGGCTGTATTTATCCCATGGGAATTCAGTGCCCAAATAGTTGCTGTAGAATTCCATCATTTCAGGTGTATTTCCAAAAATGAGTTTTGCATAAGGCTCGTATTGCTTTTCTACCAAGTAATTCACGGCTTTGCCTCTCCATTGGTCTTGGGTAACACTCCAATTGCCTGCGGCAATCATGGTGAGATAGGGGGCATGCGCCTTGCTTTGGAACCATACATCCTCCCTACGCTTGTTAGGCAGTGATTTACTCGACTCTAGAATTCCGTTGCTCAGGGTAGTCATGCTGTCTGGAACGCTGAGGCGAATGCGTTGGGTCATTTTTTGATTGGGGGCGTCAAGGGTAGGGAACCAGTGGCTGTTACTTTCGGTTTCACCTTGCGACCAAATTTGACGCGGAATTAACGGGTTGGAGAGGTCGTGGTTGATGAAGTAAAGCCCTCTGTCACCCTGTATGGCATCATTCCCACTCATGTTTTTTTGGTAGGGTAATGCGGTGTATTCAACATGGATTATAAGCGTGTCTGTCTGTTTGATCTCTTGCCAGAAATACAAATTCAAATGCGCACTATCCGAATATTCCCACTGTGTAATCTTAAACCCACCTGAGGCACTTACTCTTTTAATGTCCATATTTTGAGCATCCAGTGTAAGGCTGTATTGGCCTGTGAAGTGGGGTTTAAGGGTGATGTCTGCTGTGCCTATGGCGCGGCGTTCTAAAAAGTCAAATTCAAGATTCAATTCGGTATGAATCAGGTCCCAAAAGCGGGTCTCGCTGCCGCGATATTGGGAGAATAAAATTTCGGAATTCCCTGTCCAGCGTTCCTCTAAATTGGAATCATTAGCTATGTTTTCCCAATTAAAACCATCTAAGGCTATGCTATCCGTATTTGATGTAATGGTAGATCTGGTTTTGCAGGATTGAATGGCAACAACAGAAATTAATGCTGATGCAATCAGAGATGTATGCATTCTCATAAAGAAAACAAAGGTACAACGGAATGCAAGGCAAATGCGCAACCAAAGCGATTAGCGCGGCATTTTACAGCAAGAAAGTGAGACCGCCTATGCGGTATTTGATTTAAAAAGATCCCAAGCAGCTTCTGCCTGAAGTTGCAACATTCTCAATCCGTTGTAGGCGCCTGCTCCTTGCGCTTTGGCAGTCTTTATCAAAAGTGTTTCTGCAGGTTTGTACACCAGGTCGTATACCACATGTTCGTTTCCCAAAACAGTAAAATCAAGTGGGGGTATGCCTTCAGGATGGGGTTCCATGCCCAAAGGGGTGGTGTTTATGATGAGGGTGTGTGACTGAATGATATCTGCGGTTAGATCCTTATATAACAAGCAGTTCGGAGCTAGTTTTCTGCTGATAAGAACAAACGGGATTTGCAATTGGGATAACACATATTGCACTGCCTTAGAAGCGCCGCCTGTGCCTAGAATTAATGCTTTTGTGTTTGTGAATGTGCCAATTTCTAGAAGGCTTTTTTCAAAACCGATGGTGTCGGTATTGTAGCCAATAAGTTGTTTAGATTGGCCGTGGCCCTGAATGAGAATGGTGTTTACAGCTCCCGTTATTTCTGCACTGGGATCTAGGGCATTCAAGAACGGGATAACCTGTTGTTTATAAGGGATGGTTACATTCAGGCCGCGCAACTGGGGGTGCGATTCTATAAGGGGAACCAACTGTAAAATTGTGTCCAATGGGAACAATTGATAGTCCCATGATTGGGTTTCGGAGGCAAAGAAATCTGCAAAAATTGACGGCGAGAGGCTGTGAGAAACGGGATTGCCAATCAGGCCAAGCAGCGGCATAGGTTATTTTTTACTCAGTTTCGACTTTGCAAATTGCCATATCATAGGCATTACAGAGAGGAATACGATTCCAAGCACTACTTTTTCAAAATTCTCCTGCACCCATTCATTGCTGCCAAGGAAGTAGCCTGCCATGCTGATAGAACTTACCCAAAGAATGGCACCTGAAATGCAATATACGATGAATTTTCTATAGGTCATGGTGCCTAGTCCAGCTGCAAAAGGTGCAAAAGTGCGAACGATAGGCACGAATCGAGCCATGATAAGCGCTTTGCCACCATGTTTCTCATAAAAAGCGTGGGTTTGATCGAGGTATTCTTTTTTCAGCAATTTCCATTTTAAGTCAAAAATCCGCACGCCGATTTTACTGCCAATGAAGTAATTGGTATTGTCACCAAGTAATGCTGCGATTATGAGCAATGGAATAAGAAGGTAAATATTAAAGTTGTTTGCAGGATCTGCAGCGAGCACACCTGCTGTAAAAAGCAGGGAGTCGCCGGGCAATAAAGGCATTACGACCAAGCCCGTTTCTACGAAAACAATGAGGAACAAAATAGCATAAAGCCAATTGCCGTAGTCCTGCATCCAGCCGTTCATCGTGCCTCTTATGTCGGACAAGAGTGCCCATACCTCGGAAAAAATATGCAACAATGTCATTTTAAACTGCAATGTTAGATATAATTCTCCGTTATAAGGATATACCTAATTATCTTTGCACTATGAGCTGCCGTATTCTTTTCGCCATAATCGTAGTTGTTGCAGGCGTTTTCTTCACTGCTTGCGGAACCAGTAAGTCTTCTACTAAAGGTTATCCAAACCGAGGCTGCAACTGCGGTTTCTGAGTTTTTTCGCCCTATATCCAGTAATTCTTCTGGCGAATTAGGTTAACGTATTGTTAAAACCTCACAGATACCTTGCTTAGATGAGGTATTTCATCTATTTATTGCTACCTTTGCAGCCCAAAATTTATGAGTACAGAATCACAAACTTTCGTTCCCTACAAGGTAAAAGATATCTCTTTGGCAGAGTGGGGCCGCAAAGAAATTAAATTGGCGGAAGCAGAAATGCCAGGTCTTATGGCAATTCGTAAAGAATACCGCAATGCACAGCCACTTAAAGGTGCGCGTATTGCAGGCTGCTTGCACATGACCATTCAAACCGCTGTATTGATTGAAACCCTTAAAGAGTTGGGTGCGGACGTGACATGGAGTTCATGTAATATATTTTCTACGCAAGACCACGCTGCGGCGGCAATTGCGGCGGCAGGCATTCCTGTGTATGCTTGGAAAGGCATGACTGAAGAGGAGTATGAATGGTGCATTGAGCAAACTTTGTATTTCGGCGAAGACCGTCAGCCTTTGAATATGATTCTTGATGACGGGGGTGACCTAACCAATGTTGTATTGGACAAGTACCCTCAATTGGCTGCTGGCATTAAAGGTATTAGTGAAGAAACCACAACTGGTGTTCACCGCCTATACGAACGCGTAGCAAAAGGTACCTTGCCTATGCCTGCTATCAACGTAAACGATTCTGTAACCAAGAGCAAATTTGATAACAAATATGG
Source organism: Flavobacteriales bacterium (assembly GCA_040376005.1). GTDB lineage: Bacteria > Bacteroidota > Bacteroidia > NS11-12g > UBA955 > JAGXTF01. The sequence goes on along the minus strand of JBEIRK010000079.1, from coordinate 3,129 downwards.
TTGCAAAGAGAGCTTGGTTGACGCCATTCGCAGAGCTACCGATGTAATGATGGCTGGAAAAGTAGCTGTAGTTTGCGGTTACGGTGACGTTGGAAAAGGAAGTGCAGAAAGCTTGCGCGGGTCTGGTGCTCGTGTTATGGTTACTGAAATCGATCCTATTTGCGCCTTGCAGGCTGCTATGGATGGCTTCGAAGTGCGCCTTCTTGAAAATGCAATTCCCCATGCGAATATTATTGTAACAGCTACAGGTAACTGCAATATTGTGTCTGAAAAGCACTTTAAAATGATGAAGGATAAAACCATTGTTTGTAACATCGGTCACTTCGATAATGAAATCGATGTAGCTTGGTTGAATAGCCACTATGGCAGCACAAAGTATACCGTTAAACCTCAGGTTGATGTGTATAATGTTGATGGCAAAGAAATCATTTTGTTGGCTGAAGGTCGTTTGGTAAACCTAGGTTGTGCTATGGGGCACCCAAGTTTCGTAATGAGTAACTCATTCACAAACCAAACCTTGGCGCAAATTGAATTGTGGTCTAACCACAGCAACTATGACAACAAGGTATATGTATTGCCGAAACACCTGGATGAGAAAGTAGCTATTTTGCACCTTGGACATATCGGTGCGGAGTTGACTACCTTGTCTCAAGAACAGGCAGACTATATTGGTGTGCATGTAAACGGGCCTTTCAAAAAAGACGAATACAGGTATTAATTGGAATCTTAATAACAGAAGAAAGGCCCTTTACGGGCCTTTTTTTATGCTTATTTATGTTGTTTGATTGTCTATACCTGGATTCTGTTGGATCTCTTTTTGCTGAAGAAGTGCAGCAAAGCAAGAAATGGCAATCCCAATGCGCTGAAAAAGAGTCCCTTCTGTACAAGTGGGTTTCGGTAATACACCTCAACCTCCAGACCTGGATTTTCTACCGCCAATAATCCACTGTAATACACCAATCGGCCCTTTCCGCGCAAATGCCAATTGTCCGACTTGCGCACATTAAAAACGACAGGTCCCTTGCCTTGGGTCTTGGCGCGCAAACGTGTAGGACTAAAATACATCAGTGTGCCGCCCTTGGTCATGGTTCTAAGGCTATCATAAACGGGTGTTGTTGCAAGGGGTTCGTATGAATTCAGAACAAGCTCATTTTGCATAACATGCAAGAATTGATAGTTCCGATCTTCGCCGCGAAGCCAAATAGTCCTGGGGTACACGGTGTTGTCTGCCGCTTGTATTTGACCTGGTAAGAGTAGGGTGGAATTGGCTATCAGCGAAGTTTCTGCTGAGAAAGCGAGCATTCTTGAAATGGCCCCAAATACAAAAAGCACGCGAAGCAAGCGCAACTCTTGTACATCGCGAATGGCAAATAAAATTGCCGCATATAAAAAGGGCAAGAATACAAATCCAAAACGCATGGGCGCCCGCATGCTGTTGAAGAATGGCGCGTAATGGTTCAGTAAGTACCATGGATTTACTTCAGCAGGGAAGTTGCCTAGGCAGAGCCACAGCACGGGTGCAATAAGCATCAACCATTGCCACCATTTGCCTGGTAAAGCGCTTTTGTAATACCATAAAAGACCCAAAAGCACGATATCAAAGCCAAGTGTATATTCAAACCATGCGTGCCAAGGCGCAGTTCGCGCTTGATATCCACCTAAGCTTTGAAGCCACCCAATTGGGCTTATCCCACTTTCATCTAACACCAAACGGGGAGTAGTGCTCCATAAGGCCAGTCCGGGTATGAGTTTCCATGAGGCAAAAAGCAGACTGCACACTATAATTCCAGGAAGTAGGTATATTGTATTGTGGTTTTTTAGAATGAAAACATCTGAAATCCAAATCCAAGCAGCAGCTACAAGGGCTATTAAAAATACGATGGGCGCGCCACCACAAATGATTTGAAATAGCACCGCAGTGCATAAAAGCAAATACTTCCAATGGTAATGGCTTGCTAACTTTTTGATACCGAAAAGAAACCAAGGCAACAAATACAGATACAACACATTGCTATGGCCTGCTGTAAAAATATGAGCCGAAAAATAGCCAGCGCTGGCAAACATGAGTGCCGCACAAATATTGAGTACTTTGTCTTTGTTAAAGCAGCCAAACCAACGATAAGCACCGGCAGCACCAAGAACCATGGCAAGGAGAATACCTATTTTATAGCCATAAAAGGTGCCAAATAACAGGATAGGGATAAAGAATATACTGAAAAACCCATTTTGAGGATCGGCAATCATATCTGTACCAAAGCCCGACCAAATATTGAACTGCGGAAATACACCATAGTCCACAATGGACTTTCGCGCTGCCTCAAACATGGAATAAGTAAGGTCCCAGTCGTTTAGGCCATAAAAACTGAAATTTCGAGGCAACCAATACCCACTTACCAATAGGCTCCAAATGATAAAAACCCACCAACTTCCCTTGTTTGAAAGTGCTTTGTCTTTTATGCCTTTGAAATCCATGTTTTTAGTATAAGTCTACCTTGTATGTGCCCGAATCGCTTAGTTTATAATAGCGTGTATTCAGTTGTTTGTTGGTTAAGGGGTACGCGAATTCTGCACCATAAAACATGCCTTTTGTAGCCAACTTAGCACTATCTGCTTGGGTTCCCTTGAAGTTGTTTATCGTTTTGCTGGCATTGTGTATGGCCTTCGCTTGCGAGGATCTGAGTATGGTCTCATACGGCAGTGCCCAAGTAGATCCCCAAGTGCTTGATTCAAAGGCAGTATCAGAAACGAACGCACGTTCGTTTGTATGTCTTAAAAGCAAGGCATCGAGGTTTTTAAGCCTTTCGCTGTAAAATGCCACATGCTGAAAACGCGCCACTAATCCTAAGGATACAATCAGCAGGCTGAGCATAACCATAGTAAGTCGAATTTGCCGACCGCTATGATTTAGATAGAAGAAGGGCATGAACGCAAATAGAAGCAATGGGGCAAAGTTCTTTTCCATCATCAAGTCGCTATCTCCTTGCTGGTAAATAACTACAACAAGTAGAAACAAGAATATCATAGCTCCCAAAACAGGCAGCGGAGATATCGCCTTGCGACCCTTGCTCTGAAGGATTAGGCCGCAACAGAAAACCAGAGTTGGGAGGGTAAAGCGTTTCAAGAAGCCCC
>JBEIRK010000046.1:0-17814 GCA_040376005.1 Flavobacteriales bacterium | reverse complement strand
GTTGTGCGGTGCAACAGCAATTTTCATGGCATGAAAGGTTTTATTCACCACACGCATTTCAAAAATATTGGTTACTTCCCCAGAGCTTTTTTGAGTATAGGTGCTCCCCTTACCGCGAAATAAGGATGCTTGTAACTCTTTCCGCAGAGAAACTGTGGTAACAAATACGGTAAATAAAATCGCCCACAGAGCCGCGTAACCTACTACCCTTGCAGACAATTTAAACTTCTTGCCCCTTTTTAATTCATCTTCACTGGCATAGCGAATAAGTCCTCTTGGCTTGTGGATTTTATCCATCACAGAGTCACATGCATCAATACAGGCTGTGCAATGCACGCACTCCAGTTGGGTGCCATTGCGAATATCAATTCCCGTTGGACACACATCTATGCACAAACCACAATCTACACAGTCGCCTTGCGGAGTTTCAGAAGCTGTTTTTTGTATTTTTCCCCTAGGTTCTCCTCGGTTAAAATCATAGGCCACAACAATAGACTTGGGATCCATAAGCACCCCTTGCAGTCTACCATAAGGACAAATCATAATGCAAACCAATTCCCGCAAGCGTGCAAAAACCAAATAAAATACAGTAGTAAATATTACAATAGCCACCAAACCGCCAATGTGTAAACTCGGTGATTCCGTAACAATTTTTATTAAGGCATCACTGCCAATAATGTAGGCCAAAAAGGTGTTGGAAATCACAAAACTAATCGCCCAAAACAAGGTGTTTTTTAGCCCTTTTTTCCATAATTTCTCTGCATCCCAGGCCTGTTCATTTAATTTCTTTTGCTGCGCCGGTGAGCCTTCTATCCACGTTTCTATTTTGCGGAAAACCATTTCCATAAAAATAGTCTGCGGACAAGCCCAACCACAAAACACCCTTCCAAATACTGCAGTAAATGCAATAATAAAAACGATAAATGTAAGCAGTCCTAATGCAATTAAATACAAATCTTGTGGCCAAAAAGGAGTGCCAAATAAAATGAATTTACGTTCAATTACATTAAACAAAAACAAAGGATGGCCTTGGAAATGAAGCCAAGGTCCACCTATTAAAAACAAAAGGAGCACCCGGCTAAACCAAGTGCGCCAATTGTAAAATTTACCAGTAATTATTTTGGGATAAAGCCAAACTCTTTTTCCCTTCTTGTCTACGTTTACAAGATGCTCTCTGAAATCAGAGGTGTCTTTCTTGGCCATGGCGTGAAATAAATACCAATTAATGAGCTGCTTTGTGACTCAAGTCTCAAAACTTCTCTTTTGGCTCCATTTTGTCGCCTTTTGGTGGCTGTGGGTTTGCAGGCTTAGTGCCTTGCAAGGACAACACATAGGAGGCCACTGAACGCATTTTATCCGGTGGAATCTGTCCATCCCATGCCACCATACCAGCAGACAATACACCATAACGAATGGTCTTAAACACCTCCTTAACAGAGTTGCCATGAATCCAATATTCATCCGTTAGGTTTGCACCACTTCCGGCCAAACCACCACCGTCAGGTCCGTGGCAGGTCGCGCATTTTGTTTTAAACACCGTTTCGCCTTCCGCCAATTTCACCTTGTCGGTCTGCAAGGTTACTGTGTTCTCGTCTACTGATGCCTCAGCCTTACCCATTGCTGCCTTCTTGCTGGCCTGATAGCTGGCATAGGCTTGATTGTATTCCTCTGTTTGTGAGGGCTCATACTTCATCCATGCATAACGCACCATGTAAACACCTGCAAACAAAACGGTAGAATAAAACAACCACATAAACCATGGTGGAGGTGGGTTGTCCAATTCTGTGATTCCATCAAAGTCTTCTTTAAGGTCAACCTCAGCATCCATAAAGGTTGGACGCAATTGGAAAATGCGGTCCTGCCAAGTGAGTTCGCGCTTTGCCGCTTTCTCAGTAACACTGTTGTCGATCCCCAAAATTACCTTTTTACCAAAGTCAAGTGTCAATACCGCATTCAGCACAAACAAGACACCGACACCAATGGATGAGCCCAATACTTTTATTGTCCATAAATACCAACTGGCACTCGGTGCCTTAGGCAATACCACCAAGTTGAATATTAAAAATACCAGAATTACCGCCATGATCAACACAGCACCAATGCCGCTGCGCAGAAATCCTAAACGGTGTTTTGCATATTGCTGGCCCCAAAATCCTTCTTTGTCTGAGGCTGATAGGTATTCTTTATAAACATCTACTCGGTTCATCAAATCCAATCCTGTGAACAGGGCAAATGCCGCTGATACAATGAGGAAGAGATACATCATTTGACTCCATCCCTGCGTATCAACCCATGTGAGGAAGCGAGGGAAAAATGCGAACAGGATGACCGGTATGGCAACCAGTAACATCAGCGCAGTTAGTATTCTTATTAATCTTTTCATAGCGCTTGGCTTTTATTTTTCATTTTCTGTGAATGGAATGTTCTTTAAATACTCGGTTTTTGACTTTTTCATAACCAATAGACGCACCACCACTCCTGCGAAAAATGCCGTGAAAATGACGAGTGATATAACCATCCAAAGGTCTGCTCCTTCAACTTTTCCTAATAGTTTGCTAAACATGTGAATTTATTTAGTGGCTACAGTTGCAGGTTGTAAGTCTCTACCCAATTTGTGCAAATAGGCAATCAGGGCAACGATTTCTGTGCGGTTGCCTGTTTGAATGCCTTTAACTTTAAGCTTTCCGCGAATTTGTGTTGCTTGTGCATCAAAGTCTGCCAATGCTTGCTCCTCATACCCTTTAGGATAGGGCACGCCCACGATTCGCAAGGCATTGATTTTTTGTTTCAATGTGCTCAAATCCACCTCCCTGTCTATATCACACAACCAAGGATAGGCCGGCATTATAGATTGAGGGTTCACATCCCTCGGGTTATTCATGTGGTTGTAGTGCCAACCTTCATCTTTGTAGGTGTTTGGATTCGAGGTCACACCACTCCGACTCAAGTCTGGACCGGTGCGTTTTGAACCCCACAAGAAAGGATGGTCATACACATATTCACCCGCCTTCGCGAATTCACCATAACGTTCGGTTTCATGCGGGAATGGACGCACCAATTGACTATGACATGCATTACACCCTTCGCGAATGTAAATATCTCTTCCAACCAGTTCCAAAGGACTGTATGGCTTAACCGATTTAATGGTGGGTATATTGCTCTTCACCACAAAGGTGGGAATCAGTTGCACCAAACCACCAATGGACACTGCAACCAAGCTAAACACCAACATAGTAATTGGACGAACCTCAATCCATTTGTGCCAGTAGCGTGTGCCTTCTTCTACGTGCTCAGCCACTTGAACCTCGGTGCTTTCTTCAGCAATGAGTTTGCCTGAACCTATGGTTTTGATCAGGTTGTATGCCATAACAATTGCACCTACCAAATACAACAAACCACCTACACCGCGTATTACGTGTAAGAACAATACCCTTTCTGTTGTTTGCAAGAAGTTGTATGTCAATGTGCCATCTGCGTTGAATTCACTCCACATAGTGCCTTGTGTCCAGCCACTGAAATACATAGGTACTGCATAGAAAATAATACCTAAGGTGCCAATCCAAAAGTGGAAGTTGGCCAGCTTATTAGAATGCAACTTGGTACCAAAAATCTTAGGTACGATGTAGTAAAGCATGGCAAACGTTAAGAAGCCATTCCAACCCAAGGCGCCCACGTGCACGTGTGCCACAATCCAATCTGTAAAGTGCGCAATGGCATTGATGTTTTTCAATGACAACATGGGTCCTTCAAACGTAGCCATACCGTAGGCAGTAACACCCACAACCATGAACTTCAACATAACGTCGTCACGCACGCGGTCCCATGCACCACGAAGGGTCAACAAACCATTCAACATACCGCCCCAGCTAGGAGCAATGAGCATTACGCTAAATACAACACCCAACTGCTGCGCCCAATCAGGCAAAGAGCTATACAACAAATGGTGCGGTCCAGCCCAGATATAAATGAATATCAAAGACCAAAAGTGTAAAATGGAAAGTTTGTATGAATAAATCGGACGCTGTGCCATTTTAGGCATGAAATAGTACATCAAGCCTAAGAATGGTGTTGTAAGGAAAAACGCAACCGCGTTGTGTCCATACCACCACTGCACCAAGGCGTCTTGCACCCCTGCATACCATGAGTATGATTTAAGAAATGATACAGGCATTTCCATTGAGTTCACAATATGCAACATGGCCACGGTTACCCAGGTAGCGATGTAAAACCAAATGCCCACGTAAATGTGTTTCTCTCTGCGCTTTAAAATGGTACCGAACATGTTGATACCAAATACCACCCATACCAGAGTAATAGCAATGTCAATAGGCCATTCCAACTCCGCGTATTCCTTGGAGGTGGTAATGCCCAATGGCAAGGTTAAAGCAGCACTGACAATGATCAACTGCCAGCCCCAAAAGTGAATGTTAGACAACAGGTCGCTGAAAAGTCGCGCTTTCAGCAAACGCTGTAAACTGTAATAGACGCCCATAAAAATGGCGTTGCCCACAAAGGCAAAAATTACCGCGTTGGTGTGCAACGGGCGAATTCTTCCAAATGTGGTCCAAGCGGTAAGGTTAAGTCTAGGCTCAACCAATTGAAATGCAATGATAACTCCCACAAGCATCCCCACAATGCCCCATAAAATGGTGGCATATGCGAAGTTTTTCACAATGCGGTTGTTGTACGTGAATGTTTCCTTATTCATAGCGATTGCTGTTTTTTGGTTCTGTGTTAATATGGATTTGCTGTTTGTCTTCAAATAGAATTCTGTGCGCTGGGGTTTCTAAATCATCTGCCTGTCCGCTTTTTACCCACCATATAAATATGCTGAGAAACAATAGCGCCAGTGATACAGAACAAATGATTAATAATGGTATAATGCTCATATTCCTTCCTCCTTTTTCATAGCTAATTTGGTTCTTCCCCATGCGTACAACATCAACGCTACGGAGCTTGCAGGCATGAGTATGGCCGCAATTAATGGTGACATTTGACCCGTAACAGCTAAACTCAACGCGATGGCGTTGTAGATTAAGCTCACTGCAAATGTTTCCTTCACTATTCGATTCGCCTTGCTCGCAATACGCAAGAAGTCAGGCAATTTGTCAAAGCTGCTTTGCAACAAAATTGCAGATGCCTCGGGAGTAAAATTGTTCCTGTTTTCTGCTACCACAATTCCTACATCCCCTGTTTTCAATGCGCCTGCATCATTTAAGCCATCCCCAACCATCATCACATGTCCCTGCGCTTGCAATTGGTGTATCATTTGGGCTTTCGCCGCCGGACTCGCCTGAAATTCCATGCCTTGAAATGTATTTGGGAACTTTTGGTCAAGTTTTGCAGCTTCTTGTTTTACATCACCACTGGCCACATAAAGGTCTTTTCCACTGTGCTTTAATGCACTCAAGGTCTCACCCAATCTGTTTCGATAGACATCCTCCAGCTGAATGGGGTCTAATACCACCTCTCCAATGCGAAACCAAAGTACTTTTTCCAAACTTTGCGCCTGCGTCTTTTTGCCACTTATGTGTTCTAAATTTCCAAGCAACACCTCGGTGTTTCCAATCCTTCCCACAACACCTTTGCCTTGCTTTTCAGAGAACCCATCAACCCTGCGAAGTTCAATGCCTTGTAATGCTTTGCATACGGCTACGCTATAGGGATGCCTGCTTTGTGAAGCTATGGCATACAAAAGCACACGCTGCTCAGCGCTGTAGCTTGCAGGAATTATGGCAATGGTTTTGTCCGCTTCGGTTAATGTGCCTGTTTTATCAAACACAATTTGACGAATCTGACCCAATTGTCCGGCCACCGCGGGTTTCCGTAAAAACAAACCCTTGCTCGCAAAGAAGTTTGCAACGATGTTATAACTAAATGGGGGTGCCAATGCCAAGGCACATGGACAGGCCACCATAAGCACTGCGGTTAGCACAAACCAGGCTTTATTGCTGTTTATTCCCATCCAATAGGCAAAGGCCAAAATGGCCAATACCAAGGTGGTAATGATAAAATACCGGCTTATTACTACTTCAAAGTCAGGAATACGCGTGTCTTTTCCTTCTGTTTCTTCGCCTGTTTTCCATATTTCGTTGAGCCTGCCTTGGTCAAATGGCCGAATCACTTCCATTTCAAACATGCCTGCAGCATTTCTGCCTCCACCTAATAATACCTCGCCTGCTACTTTATGCTGGGGCGCACTTTCACCCGTTGCGTATGCATATTCTACCACCGCATCAGCACCCATCAAAATGCCATCTGCAGGGATAATCTCGCCACTAATTACACGCACCCGATCACCAGGCTTTAAGTCGGTAACTTTACAGGGTACCAATTCTCCAGCAACAACCGTGCGGGCAACCATAGGGAAAAATTTGCGTGCCTTTTCGCCAAAGCGCATGGCATCAAAAGCCTTGTTCTGCAACCAAGTGCCTGCAATTAAGAAAAACACCAAACCCGCCAAACTGTCAAAATACCCCGGTCCAGTTAAGGTATATGCTTCGTATATGCTGCGCAACCATAAAGCTCCTATGCCTAAAGCCAACGGAACTTTCACTGAAATGCTTCTGTAGCGCAACCAATGGTAAAACGCTGTAAAGTAGTCGCCCGCACAATAGAAGATCAATGGCAGCGACAATACAATGTTGAGGTTGTTAAACAGGAGAGTTAATTGTCCATCGCTTCCAGGGTTCAATCCCAAATACTGCGGAAAGCTGAACATCATAATATTGCCGGTGCAAAAACCAGCAACACCCAACTTTATAAGAGTGGTTCTATCCTCCTTGCGACTGGATACCTGCGCATCCTCTGGCATAAGGTTGGGCTCATAGCCCAACTTCTTTAAGGTAATAATAAGACTGCCAAAAGACGTTTTACCTTCATGATAGGTGACTTTTAGTTGTTTGCGTAAAAAGTCGGTCCTGCTGCTGATGATTCCCGCATCTAAGTCACTGAGCTTCTCTAGCAACCATATGCAAGAAGAACAATGCATAGAAGGAATATGAAACAATACGGTCCTGCGGCCTTCGTTTTCGAATACAGTAAAATCTGAGGCCATCAAATTCAATTCCTCCAAAGACCATGGAATCTCTTTTTGGCCTTTTAAAGAAACTGCCGCATCGTCTGACAAGGCGTAAAAATCACAAAGATTGTTCTGGTTTAAAATGTCATATACCGTATGACAACCTTCACAACAAAACACGGCCTCCCCTACAACTATCGGATCTGTATCCGCAGCCGCACCGCAATGGGTGCACTTGAGTTGGGTTTTATGGGCCGTATACGACATTTTGTTGTCAGTAAACTGTAAAAACGACCGCTAAAGTAGAACTTATTTAACTAACAAACGTTAGTTTGGTTTTCGTGTTTTTTCTACCACCCTGTTTTTGGTGTTTGTAATTAATTGTTTGTCAATGTTTTGTGGTTCTACTTTCGAAAACTTCTAAATTGCGTTCTCGCCCTCTAAGAAATACATAAGTGCTACCTTATAGCCAAAAAAACCCAATCCTTGAACCCCACCCACGCAATATGCACCCAACAAATCGTGGTGCCTTTCCTTCTCGCGAGACAATACATTGCTAATGTGTACCCCAACCACAGGAGCTGGAACTGCTTTCACCGCATCTGCTATGGCTATGCTTGTGTGGCTGTAGGCCGCGGCATTCAAAACAATACCTCCACAGTCAGGATCAACACCTACCTCTTGAATCATATTCACCAACTCGCCTTCTATGTTTGATTGATAATAACCAATCTCTGTTCCTTTAAATACCTCTCTCAATTCCTGCAAAAATGGCTCAAATCCTTTATTGCCATATATCTCTGGCTCCCGTATTCCCAAAAGGTTTAGATTCGGTCCGTTGATAATCCATATTTTCATGCGACAAACTTAGCGCATTCCCCGAAATACTATGCATCTTCGCCCTTGGTCTATTCCGCCTTATTTATTACGTTTGCAAGTATCTACCTCTAATCTACCAAATGACACCCTCCAAATTGTTGTTGCGCATTGCTTGCCTTGCCTTCGCAACGCTGCTTTTTTCACCCTCCCACGCCCAAGTCGGTGGTTCGTTTTACGCCGATTTCGAATTGTCTGGAAAAGGCCGCCAAGGTCAAGCCAGCAGCATGACCCAAGACGCTGAAGGCAATATGCTTATGGCCACCTTGGGAGGTGTTGTGGTTTTTGATGGTTCCCACACTTCACTCGTTGGAACAGGAGCCCTATCCAATGTGCTGGAGTTTGTTCCCGACAATCAAAAAACATACGCAGGCTGTGATGGCCGTATCGGATACATTAAAAGAAACAATTTTGGCAAGTTTACCTTTACCCGTATTGAATTGCCCCAAATGGAAAACCAAGGGTTTTCTGTAATCGCATACGCTGGCAAAGAGGTCTACTTTCAAAGCGATGATTGGGTAATTAAGGTTACGGACGACAAGGTTACTGGGAAATGGAAAAGACCCGACCAAGGCAACTACTCTGGCTTGTTTGTGATTCAAAACACAGTTTTTGTTAATATCAGCAGCAGCGGTCTTTATACCCTACAAAAAGACGGCAAACTCAAAAAAGTGGCCATTGACGACTCTAAGCTTGCAGAGGAAATGATCATGTTTGCCTGCCCTCGCGCCAATAATGAAGTCCTGCTCGGACTTACATCCAATTTGGTCTATATGTTCAATGGCACACAACTTCAAGAAATTCCTTGTGACCGTGCAGATTACCTGAAAAGTGCTTATTTGCTAGACGGCAAAAAACTGGATAATAATAAAATTGTGCTTGCTACATTTTTTGGTGGCATCATGGTCATGGATATGTACAATGGCAGAGTGCTTGAAAGCTTCAATTCAAGCTCTGGCTTTCCCGATGACCAAGTATATAGTATTGCCATAGACAAGGCACAAGGGATTTGGGTGAATCATGAAGTGGGTTTTACACGCATTGACCGCAATGTACCTGTAAAATACTTTTCTGCCTATCCAGGTTTAAAAACACGAGTATACTCAGTAGCAGAAGCCAATGGCGCATTGTATGCCGGATGCTCAGATGGCTTGTATCGCCTCAAAGAGGTAGACAATATGGGCGAATACATCCAAGCCCTTGAAAACGCCAAAGAGGCGAAAAAAGCACAAAAAGTAAACAACGGTGCCGGAAATGAAGAAAGACAGGAAGCTGCTTCTCAAGTTGAGCAAGGCCCTGTGCTGCAGCAGTCTGGTCCCACATCAGGCGAACCCTCCTCTTCCAGCACCACGACTACTGACGAAACAGCGATTGACCGCGCCGGTAAGAAAATCAAGAAAATTTGGCGCCGGGTAAAAGACCAAATCCCAGGCACAGAAACCCCTGAAGGCGGCAGCACCGACGGCGCTGGAGGCGAAAGCAATCCAAAAGGAGAAATAAGCCCCAAAGGATATAACAGTGTTACTTGGGTGCCCAGCATCACAAAAAATGGGCTGTTCTCTTTTGCTACTGTAGGACAAGAAAAAAATGCCCAATTCATCTACTCAAAGGTGGAAGGCATCTCTAGTAAGGTTAAAAAGATTCTCGTAACACCTGCTGGAATTGTATGTGTTACTACCACCGGGCTTTATGAATACTCAAACAGCGGACTTCGCCTTGTTTACACTGGAGAAATAAAAGATGCTGTATACAGCGCAGGAAAAGTTGCCTTTATTACCAGCCAAGGGCCGTTTATTATGTCGTTGGACGGCACTGTTACCCCTATTACCATTAACCCAAAACACCACAATTTTATTACCCTGTTTCTAGAAAACGGCAACACCCTTTGGTTGGGAGGAACAAACGTGGTACTAAAGGCTTCCCTGTCTTCATCTGGTGCTGTTACCAAAGAAAAAATCATTGAAATCCCTGCAGACTTCCCAGACTATATGAACATATGCCGCATTGGCAATGTGGTCTACTTCATTTCCGGCGGTGGTCTTTTTGAATACCACCCTGCAACAGAGTCTGCGAAAATATCATCTCTGAACCCAACAGTAAATGCAGATGTGCTAGATTATGTAATCAACATGTCGGCAACCAACTTGTTCCTTAAAACAGCAGAAGGCTGGAAAGAAGTAAAATCAGCCAATGAATTGGTACACGTAGGTTTGCTGGATGTGCTTGAAGATATTCGCTTTATACACAAAAGCAATACGGGCAACCTATGGGCAGTAGGCAGTCGCGGCGATATCTTTTACCTCAATAGGAATAGCCCAGCAGGTGGCAGCTTCTCCGGTTTTGGTGTGTTCTTCAGAGGGGTTCAAAGTTTCGATGGCAAACCCTTCGACCTTTCGAATTTGAGTATTTCCTATAAGGATGCAGCAGTAGAGGTGCGTTGGGGTTCTAACTTGTACCTCCTGTCCAAAGGAACTTGGTACCAATATAAAATCGAAGGCACGGGAGGCAATCAATGGTCACAATGGACCAAAGAGACTTCCCTGAAAATACAGTTGAAGCCTGGCAAATACACCTTTGTGGTTCGTGCCCGCGATGTTATGGGCAATGTTTCGCCTGAACAACGCCTCTCCTTTTCTATTAACCCGCCTTTCTGGCAAACCTGGTGGTTCTATACCATTGTGGCCTTGTTGCTCGGTGCTATTGTGTTTTTTATTTTCCGTTGGAGAAATAGAGCCCTGATAGAAAATCAAAAACGCCTTGAAAAAATGGTGGTAGAACGCACACGAGAGCTAGGCATAGAAAAGGAAAAAACAGAAGAATTGCTGCTCAATATCTTGCCTAAAGCAGTTGCCCAAGAGCTAAAAGAAATGGGTCACAGCAGTGTTCGCAGACACTCCGACTCAGCCGTAATGTTTACAGATTTCTGTAATTTCACCCATCTTTCAAAAGACATAACCGCTGAACAATTGGTTGAAAAACTGGATGGCTATTTCAGAAAGTTTGATGAAATCGTAGACAAATATGGACTAGAGAAAATTAAAACCATAGGCGATTCCTACATGTGTGCTGCGGGCGTACCTCAACCGCGAACACGCTGCAGCTTAGCCATTGTAATGGCCGCATTGGAAATTCTCGATGTGGTGCACAAAGCAGAAAGCCACTGGCAAATTCGCGTGGGTATTCACAAAGGTGGCTTGGTAAGCGGTGTGGTAGGAAAACGCAAGTTTGCCTATGACATTTGGGGCGATACTGTAAACGTGGCATCACGCATGGAAAGCAGCTCTGAACCTATGCATATCAATATTACCGAACAGGTGTATGAAGAAGTTAAAGACTATTTCGACTGCGTAAAAAGAGGTGAAGTAGAAGCCAAAAGCCTCGGTAAAACCAACATGTATTTCGTAAAAGGCTTAAAAACCGAGTACCGCGAAAACGGTAACGAAATTGAACCAAATAAAGATTTTTTAACCCTCTTAAACTGAAAATAATTAACTTGCCCCACGACATGGCTGATTTTGAAAGCGCCAAATCACACATTCTAGCGGAACTTGGCAGCAAACTCCCAGAAAACCTAACCTATCATGGGTTGTGGCATACCACTTCTGTATACAAGGCTACCTGCGATTTTTCAGAGTATTACAATCTGAACGAACACGACAGGCTTATCCTTGAAACAGCGGCCCTTTACCACGATTGTGGTTTTCTCAATGTGTATAGAAACCACGAGGAGGCGGGCTGCGAAATTGTAACCCAAGTCCTTCCGGGTTTTGGCTACAATACAAGCGAGATAGAACAAATCTGCGAACTGATTATGGCGACCAAAATCCCACAGTCTCCCAAACAGTTCTTGTCCGAGCTCATTTGTGACGCAGATTTAGATTATCTAGGCGGCGGAGATTATGAGAAAATAGCGAGCCTGCTTTTTGATGAATTCAGAGAATACCACATCGTAGCCTCAGAAACCCAATGGTTTGAAATGCAAGCTGGTTTTTTGGAATCCCACACCTTTTTTAGTGAGTATTCGCGGAACCACCGAAATCCAGGAAAAATGGAGAATTTAGCTATCGTAAAAAAGAAATTAGAAGCCCTGAAAAATATATGACCCAAAAGATCATACACGTACCGTTCGATTTTACCGAAGAAGCCATCTGCGCTTACAACCACGCTATAGGAATATGCAAAGCAGGCGATAAAATCTATCTCAATCACATTTTAGACAAAAAGAGCATTTCTCGCCTAAACAGTGCAGGCAAAAGCATGCTCGACGCACCTGCAGAAGTACAGGCTGCTGCCGACCAATTCCCACATGAAGGAATTGAAGTGTTGCCGCTTGTTAAAGAAGGCGATTTTATGGAAGATATTCCCGCTTGCGCAAAAGAAGTAGGAGCAACAATGATGATCTTCGGAACCCACGGTGTGCGCGGTATGCAGCACATTTTAGGTGCCTTTTCACTAAAATTGGTTACCGAATCCTTGGTGCCTGTAATCATCGTGCAGCGCAGAAATATTCGCAGTGCAGGGTATAAGAAAATTGTTTTCCCGGTTGACGAAAACCCATACAGCAAGCAAAAGTCCTACGCTGTTGCTGAATTTGCCAAAGAACATGGATCTGAAGTCCTTGTGTTTCCAAAATGCAACGGCGACGAACACTTCCAAAATTACACCAATGGGAATGCCCGCTATTCCGTTAAAGTGTTTGAAGAGGCCGGTGTTTCTTATACCTTGTTTGAAAATGATAAACACAGCGCATTCGGCAAACAGGTTGTTGACTTTGCAGCTAAAAACGATGCTGATCTTATTAGCATTGTTACTCAAGATAGCGATGAACAGGACTTAGGAGATATTTTTATCGGCAGCGAAGATGTTAAAATCATCAACAACGAAGCTGAAATTCCTACCCTCTGTATCAATGCTCGTGTAACCATGAAGGTTGGGGGCTTGGCTGGTGTTACAGGGTCCTAACTCAGAAAACAACCTTGTTATAACAGGTGCTGCCGGATTTGTTGGAGCACACTTGGCATGCCACCTTAAACTTCAGGGATATTACGTAACCTGCCTCAGTAAAACAGGCTCACCTAGCCATTTTAATACGGTTGCCACAACCTATGGTCTCGATGACCAACAGTTTACATGGCTCGCCGCAGATGTTATGGATGTGGATGCCTTGCTACCTGCATTTACAAATGCCTCAGCGGTGTTTCATTGTGCCGCTAGGGTAAGTTTCTCGCCCTCTCAGGATGAAGAAATGATGGAGGTGAATGTCACTGGTACCCGCAATGTGTGTAATGCGTGTATACGCGCCGCTGTCCCCTTCCTTGTGCATGCCAGCAGTGTGGCTGCAATTGGCCGCAAACCAGGTGCGTACAGTGTAACAGAGGACAACGATTGGGTAGACAGCAAACTCAATACGCCTTATGCCATTTCCAAACACCTTGCAGAATTAGAAGTGTGGCGGGCGGGTGAAGAAGGGTTAAAGGTTTCGGTGGTAAATCCGGGAATTATCATCGGTTATGGCGCGCCCCATGCACCTTCCATGAGTTTGTTTAAACATGTAATCAAAGGCTCTCCTTGGTATCCCATAGGTAGAAATGGTTTTGTATCGGTGCAAGACGTTGTGCTCGCCATGCGCTTGCTTTTTGAACAACAATTGTCAGGGTTCCGGGTGTTGATGGTATCAGAAAATTTGTACTACAAAGAACTACTGGCCTGGGTAGCACAATCTGTCGGCAAACCCGCACCACACAAACCCCTCAAAGGATTCCTGCTCGCAGCTGCAATTCGTCTGGCCAAACTTGCGGAGTTTTTCCATATCCCATTCCCATTCCCTTCTTCAGGTTTGGTGAGCACCTCTTCAGATACCCAATATACACCGCTGAATAGCTCAAAAATCAAGGACTTTTCCTTTACCCCAATCCAAACCGCCATTGAATTGGCTGCTAAAAACATTCAGGCCTAAGGCTTTTTTGATCCATTCTCTTCTCCTTTTGTGCTAACTTTGCAACCATGCGTGCAGGTGTTGTTATTTTCCCAGGATCCAATTGCGACCACGACCTACTTGAAGTTTTGAACCGCTACAGCTCAGAGCCTGTAAAGGAATTGTGGCATAAAGACACAGAACTTCAAAACTGTACCCATATCTTTCTTCCGGGTGGATTTTCCTATGGAGATTACCTGCGCAGTGGTGCTATAGCCAAACTTAGCCCCATCATGCAAAGCGTGATTCGCCATGCCAATGAAGGTGGGTTTGTAATGGGCATTTGCAATGGTTTCCAAATTTTGTGCGAAAGTGGCTTGCTTCCAGGTGCCTTGCTGCGCAATACCAGTATGAAATTTCAATGCAGCAATGTGTTTTTAACCCCTGGCAACACAAACACTGCCATTACCAGAAACCTGAACCCAGGTGCGGTGCTTAAAGTTCCTATTGCCCACGGTGAAGGACGTTTTTATGCAGACCAAGAAACCCTAAACACCATCGAAGCCAATGGACAAGTAGTGTTTCGCTACTGCCAAGAAGATGGCACCTTGTCAGATACCGCAAATCCCAATGGATCACTGAATCATATTGCCGGTATTTGCAATGCGGGTTTTAATGTATTTGGCATGATGCCCCATCCTGAACGCTGCGCCACAGAGTCGCTGTTCAATACAGATGGAAGCCTCATTTTTGATGCGGTTTTTGCCTCATACGCCAGCGCTTAATTGTATTTATATCCGATTCCTTTAAAGACCTAAAGGGTCATATTTCTGTCATTCTCAAGGTTTTGGAGCAACCTATTGGGGGTGCAATATGTCTATATGGTATAATAAATGGAACGCTATTTGAGTTCCTAATAAAAAGGCGACATGAAAACTCAGGTAAAAAAACCAACCACCAAATCTAAAAGCACTACCGCAGCGCCTCGCCACCGCCGCGACAACAGTCCTGGTCAGCACGCTGCCGGTGCCTAGGTTTGTGTTTATCGCGTCTCACCATCCTTGAGACGTTCCGCATTCTCCGCCACTTGGAGTGCTTTCATAATGTCATCTATTTCACCATTCATTACTTCGGGTAAGTTGTATACAGTGAGCCCTATTCTATGGTCTGTGAGTCTGCTCTGTGGAAAGTTGTACGTGCGCACTTTCGCACTTCTATCACCCGTACTTACTAGGGTTTTTCTGCGTGAGGCAATGGCCTCCATGTGCTTGTTGTACTCGCGTTCATAAATGATGGTACGCAGCATTTTCATCGCTTTCTCGCGGTTCCCAAGCTGGTTGCGTTCTGTTTGACAGACCACTACTGTTCCTGTAGGTATGTGTGTTAACATTACCTTAGTCTCCACCTTGTTTACATTCTGCCCACCTGCACCTCCACTTCGTGAGGTTTCCATTTTCACATCTGCATCGCGTATTTCTACATCCACCTCTTCAGCTTCTGGCATTACCACCACACTGGCGGCTGAGGTGTGTATGCGTCCTTGGCTTTCTGTGGCAGGCACGCGTTGCACCCTGTGCACACCACTCTCATATTTCATGATGCCATAAGCACCCACCTCTTCTATCTCAAATGAAATCTTGGAATACCCGCCACGCTGACTCTCCATTTCCTCGATTACTGTGGTTTTCCACTTTCGTTTATCACAGTATCGCTGGTACATGCGGTACAGGTCTCCTGCAAATATGCTGGCCTCGTCACCTCCTGTACCCGCCCGTATTTCCACAACCGCTGGTTTGTCATCTTCCGGATCCTTGGGTAACAATAGAATTCTGATTTCTTCTTCCAACTCTACCATGCGGTTTTCCATGGTTTCTAGCTCCTCTTTCACGAAATCTCGCGTTTCCTTGTCTTTTTCTGTGCGCATCATCTCCCGCGCATCTGCTATTCCTTTGTGAAGATTTTTATATTCTTTATAGGCGCTGTCTAGGTCAGATAGCGAACGATACTCCTTGTTTAATGCCGTAAATCGCTTCATATCCGACGCTACCTCAGGACTGCCCAATAAGAGCTCCAGTTCTAAGTAGCGCGCATGTATAACCTCTAGTTTATCCAGCATCTTTTCCGCTTTCAGTTCTGTTTGTAAAACTGCAAATGTATTCCGCTTTCATCCTCTGCACCCACATAACTGTGGTTTCCACCCACAATTTTTTTTCCTTCCGACCCACAATATACTGTGTCTTCAGTATTGCCCACTGTGCCTTTGCTCTGGTATATACACTGAGAATCACAACTTAAAATCTGCTCCCGATTCCAGCCTAAGGTCGTTCTGTTCCCACGCAGGGTTCGGAGCAATACGAGGTTGTTGCTCAACACATGCAGGCCTTGACTGGTGCGCACCAATATTTCCTTGCCATTGTCAAAAATTTTTGAGCTTTCAGTGCCTTGGCCTTGCAACATGAGACTTTCCTCAATGATTTCACCTTCGCGGTTTACTCTTTTTAGAATCCCCTTATTGTTGTCAAACAACCAAATGTTTCCGTCGTTTGCCCTGCCAAAACCACCAATATTATTTATACCCGTGGCAAAGATGTCTAGTGTTCCCCCTGGATTCAACTGATTGTCGTACCAAGCTATCCTTCCTGTAGAAGCAAAATAGATAAATACTTCTAGCGGATTGCTGACGTCCAAAATAGGCTGGGAACCTTGGTTTAATACAGAGATCATGCGCAGGGTATCCCCCTCCGCGCTGCGTTTTATAAAATTGAGTTTGCTGTCAATCACATACACATTGCCATGAATATCCAGGGAAAAGGCAAGGGTCTCCCTCGACAATACAAGGGTTTCATTCTTATGCCTTGCGCCAATCACAATACTCAGTGAGGCAATACACAATATGAGATAGAATGCGCGTTTCACTTATTTTCCCAATTCAATAGCGCCATTTCCTTGCCGTCAAATTTTAGATATGCCGAACCATGCACCCATTCGCCGGCATTAAAATATCTACTGCCTGAACCCAACTCAATATTCAATTGCAAATGTCTATGTCCAAAGATGAAATAGTCTATGTGTTCCTTCTCCAACATTTCTTTGGCAAATTGCGTTAGAAGCTCTTTTTTATCCCCGAGGTACTCCTCATACCTTCCCTTCTGTGAAATGCGGCTACGGCGGCTTAAAAACAGCGCTAGGCCTATTCCAATATTAGGGTGAATAAACCCAAATAAATTCTGACAAACCTTACTCCTGAAAAATCCGCGCAGTACTTTATATGCTTTCTCTCCATGTCCCAACCCATCGCCATGATGCAAGTAAAATTTCTTTCCATTTCTTTCTAAGTAGATTTCATCAGAAATAATGTTTACCCCACATTCTTGGCTTAGGTAACCAAACATCCACATATCGTGATTCCCTTTGAATACCGTGATTTTAATACCCCGGTCTGTTAAGCGGGCAAGGGTACCCAAGAGTCTAACGAAACCCTTGGGAACTGCGCGTTTGTATTCAAACCAAAAGTCAAATACATCGCCCATAAGGTATATTTCTGTAGCATCCTCAGCCACATACTCTAGCCAGGCACACAAGCGCATTTCCCTTTCACGGCTGCTTGCAGCATCCGGAACTCCTAAATGAAAATCGCCTGCAAAATATATCACTGTTCTGCTCCAGTAAGTTGTTCCAACATGCGCACATCATTGTGGAACATGTCTCTGATATCCGTGATCCCATACTTCAAAAGGGCAATTCTGTCTATTCCCATTCCAAAAGCAAAACCACTGTATTTTTCTGGGTCTATACCGCAATTTTTTAATACACTGGGATGAACCATACCGCAGCCCAATACTTCAAGCCAACCTGTACCTTTTGTAAGTCTTCTGTTTTCTTCTGTATCTGTGCCTGCCCAAATATCCATTTCTGCGCTGGGTTCGGTAAACGGAAAATAACTGGCCCTGAAACGTACCTTAGTTCCTTCGCCAAAAAATTGTTGAACAAAATAGTACAGGGT
>JBEIRK010000076.1:0-13266 GCA_040376005.1 Flavobacteriales bacterium | reverse complement strand
GAGAAAACGCTTCGACCTCTGTGGTTAAAAAACACAAACCTTCAAAAACCTGCATCTTATAAAATACCTTTACCACGTTTTATTATTATTGACTCTCACAAACCCATGACGCAAAAAATGACCGCAGCTGAACTATCTGAATACCTGTCTAAATTGCCGCATTGGCTTTTAGAAACTATAGCAGCGCCCCATGGAGAAGGCCAAGAAGGCAGTGAACTCCTCAGGAAATACACGTTTACGAGTTTCCTTGAAGCCATGCGATTTATGGCTGAAGCCGCAGTGTATATCGATACTATCAACCACCATCCGAAATGGGAAAATGAATGGGTGCATGTGGTGGTTCGCCTCACTACCTGGGATATGGATCGCACAGTTTCTGCCCTAGATATAGATTTGGCATTTTATTTGGAAGGTTTGTATCAGAAAACCTATCAGCCTAAAGCAGGATAAAAAATCTATTTCATGAACATGCAAAATTGATACGTTAGAAAGAATAAAACACACGTGCAAGAAAACACAATGATTGCCTCGTTATTCTTATACTCAACTCCAGTTGAATAATTGATATATGGCTAAAAGAAAATGAATTCTCTAGGTATGACTTTTGTATTTCCCGAGGGTAGTCTTCAAAATACTTTTTCGTATAATGCACATCTTGATCAATGGACATCTACTTCATTAATAAATAAAGAAAATGGGAATTGGGTACTTTTTGGTAATATTATTTTAAAACGAGGTAGCTGACATCATTAAGCATTAACCTATTCTCCTTGCGATATCATACTCACACAAATTCATACCAAACTGCCCATGCGCGATGCGCAAAGCACCAAAGCCTATTACCTCGATGCGCTGGGTTTTGACCTGCTCGGAGATTATAGACATTAACTGTGTGGCTCAAAGACAATATTGAATCATTACTTTAAACTTATGAGAAGAAACAGTTGCCAAATTAAACCTGAGAGTGTTTTAAACATCTGATTAATACTCTCAACCAAAAGATATGAATAAGATTTACAGCGCGGTCATCGTTCTTTTCAGTTTTACAGTCAGTGTAAAGGCGCAGACTTTTGATCCTGCTTTGGTAAGCACACTGCAGAAAACAATCGATAGTTTTAGAACTGCCAATAATCTAAAAGGGATTTCCGCAAGTGTAATTTATCCGGGAGTTGGCTCATGGAAAGGGGTAAGCGGAATATCGCAGGCAGGCACACCTATAGAGTCAAATATGGTATTTGGAATTGCCAGTAATACAAAACTATTTACCGGAGTACTTTTGTTGAAATTGGCAGAAAATAACATCATCCACTTGGATGATTCATTGCACCAATATTTACCGCCATTTAAGCATATTGATTCTAATATAACTATAAGACAATTGCTAAACCATACTAGTGGATTGGCGGATGTCACTAGTGTTCCGGGCTATCCTGACTCAATGTTAACGAATCCGAATCGTATATTCACCGCAAGTGAAATGATGAAATGGGCAGGCCCACCGTTATTTCGGGCGGGTACAAATTGGAATTATTGTAATACAAATTATCTTCTTGCGGGTATGATTGCTGAAAGCGCAACGGGACGCAGTTATAGCCAACTTCTACGGGATAGTATTTTAACTCCACTTCAACTTGATAGTACCTTCCTAGATGTTTATGAAAAAAATTTATATCTGCGTGCAAATCCTTGGCAGGCGGGTGTAAACAATAATACCATGCCTAGAACGTCTATTAATAGTGCTGCCTGGGCGGCGGGTGCTATGTATTCCACTTCAGGTGAAATGGTTCAGTGGTATCATGCACTTATGCATGGCAAAGTTTTAAAGGCCAATTCGATGAAGGAGATGACTACTTTTGTCGGGTCCGGTAATTATGGCATTGGATTGAGCCAGGCGACTGTTATTGGAAGAACAGTTTGGACACACGGCGGAACAATTTGGGGAGGATATAATTCTTCAATGATGTATGACCCTGAAACAGAAATAAGTATTTGTGTGTTGATCAATCAATTACCTGCTCAAGCTTATCAAGTTTCCATTCAGCTGCTCTCAAACTTAATTAATAACCCCGTTGGAATTGAAAAGGCAGACTCCGAAACACTGCTTACCGTGTATCCCAATCCAACAGACGGGATTGTGCATGTTGAAATACCTAACCAAACTATTCAGCGCATAAAAGTTTACGACTTACAAGGGCAGATTGTAAAAGTATCAACTGAAAGCCAGTTAAATCTAACGAAGGTTAGGAATGGGATTTATTTTTTAGAAGCATACACAAATCAGGAAATCTACCGCTATAAACTTATTAAACAATGAAATCTTAAATAGGTGGCTAGTAACGTTGGAATTGTAACAGTTTATATTTTGGATGTGCAGTTATAACAGAAGTTTGTAAAATAGGTAACTGTTACACCAGTACCCCCAAGAAATCCCAATTTATCTGTAATATGTTTGACATAGAAAAATGAATTTGAAATTTATTTTAGGCATTAATGCGAAGCGAAAATATCCTGTTTTATTAGTTCACGGGATAAAAGACCCCGTATTTAGTATTATCACTGCCCGAAATGACCTAAGCAAGTATAAGAATGAAAACCACCAAGTGCATTTGATTGGAGTGGATGACTTGGGACATGAGTGGGCCAACAAGGTAAATATTAATGATTCTATTGCAGTATTTATCAATAAGAATCCGCTGAAATAGTGCGTGGAGGCAATACAATAACTGAAGAAAAATCAAGAAGTACTGCTTGAAAAAACTACTATAATACAATAGAAATCTGCAGCTGAGCTCGAATTATACAAGTTTTTTATCAAATTGTGTAACGGTTGATACTGTAAAGCAAGGCATCTTTGTAGGGTAATAGTTCTTTAACAAATTGCATAGGTAACAAAACAAGTACTGCGGAAGCAGGAGGAAATGGGTTTGTGTAAAAAAGATAAGCCTATCGAAAATACGCAACCTTTTATAACATCGATGGACTCAAACTCCCGTTAAATGGTTTCTTTGTTCTTAAAAATGAGATGATAACTGCTTTACCTAAATAGTGCATGCTATTGGGAAGCGATAAAGAACTCTCTGGCATTTTGTGTAATTGTTTATTATGACTAAATAAAATAAAGAAATGGGAAATCTACTCTACATAATCGCAGTAATTTTGCTCATAAGTTGGGCAGTTGGATTCTTTGCATATAGTGCTGGAGGTATCATTCATATACTTCTTATAATTGCAATTGTCGCAGTGCTTCTTAGAATTATTTCTGGGAATAAAGTTATAAAATAATACAGCGATACATCCCAATTGTGCACTGCAGACTAAAGTCTGGGTACACAGAGAATAAACTCTGCGTCCTCCATGGTACTTAATTCAAAACATCATGTTGATAGAGAAGCCTCTGCGCCCTCTGTGGTTAAAGAAATACAGCAACCGCAGAGAACACGGAGAAGACACAGAGAACACGGAGAACTAACGCTGCGCCCTCTGTGGTTAAAGAAATACGAAAACCGCAGAGAACACAGAGAAGACACAGAGAACACAGAGAATAAACTCTGTACCCTCTGGGGTGAAAAAATACTATAACCGCAGAGAACACAGAGAAGACACAGAGAAAACAGAGAGCCCCTCTGCGAACTCTGTGGTATAGAATTAAAATCTCATGTAAATAGAGAAGCCTCTGCGCACTCTGTGGTTGAAAATACCGAACCGCCTCAGTTTTCACCAAAATACTTGAAATTGCCTCAAACACCTTTTTTAAAATAGCTTCTACAAACCACCATCCGAAATGGGAAAATGAATGGGATATAGAATTCGTATTTGGAACAGTGCTGTTGTTCTCTAGCCTGCGTTTGCATAAAGAAGAGGCCAGCATAATTAGTTAAATTTGTTACTTTCGTACTCCTCAAGGCACGAGAGAATATGCTCACACAAATTCATCCCAAACTGCCCATGCGCGATGCGCAACGCACCAAAGCCTATTACCTCGATGCGCTGGGTTTTAATCTCATTGGAGATTATGGAGATTATCTCATGGTGTGCAAGGATGCGGTTGAAATCCATTTCTTTGAATTTAAAAATCTCCATCCAGAGGAGAATTATGGGCAGGTGTACATTCGTACGGATAACATTGACGCCTTGTATGCCCAATTGTTGGAAAACAAGGTAGCCATTCACCCCAATTGTGCACTGCAGACCAAAGTCTGTGGACAAACAGAATTTGCGCTGCTCGATCCGGACAATAAGCTACTTACTTTTGGACAAGTCGTAATCTAATTACAATACGTTCGTGCGCATACAACATCGCCACGGCCTGGATTTGCGTTTTCTGTTGGTTTCATAAGGTACATAATTCTTATATTCACGCTGTCATTCATGAACCGCAGCCTGTTGTTGTTTTTCGTCTTAAGTGCTTGTGCTTTTCGCAGCATGGCACAGCAGGCATTACCCCAGGTGTGCAGTGGTTCTATGGTGCGCATAGAGAGTTTCAAATCCAAGTATATCAGCCCGCGGCATATCGACATTTGGCTGCCAGAGGGCTATTCAGATTCAGAAAAGTATGCCGTCCTATATATGCAGGACGGACAAATGTTGTATGACTCCTCCATCACCTGGAACAAGCAGTCTTGGAATGTTGATGATGTGGCGTCAGGCTTAATGTCAAATAATAAAGTTAGGGGCTGTATCGTAGTTGGAATTTGGAATGGAGGAAGCACGCGGCACCAAGATTATTTTCCTCAGAAGGCCTATAACACACTCACAAAAGTTGAAAAGGATTCTGTTTCAGCGCAACTACAGCGCGCCAAAAAGACCACGGGTTATTTTCAACCCCAATCGGATAGGTATTTGAAATTCATAGTAGAAGAGTTAAAGCCGTATATCGATACTGCCTTTTCTGTGAAGACCAATCAGGAAAACACCTTCATTGCGGGCAGCAGCATGGGTGGACTTATTTCTTTGTATGCCCTATGTGAATATCCATCCGTTTTTGGAGGCGCGGCTTGTTTGTCTACCCATTGGACGGGTGTCTACACCTTGCAGGACAATCCAATTCCAGCTGCCTTGCTTGAGTATCTCAAACACAAGTTGCCCAATCCCAAAAACCACAGCCTGTATTTCGATTGTGGCGACCAAACCCTAGATTCGCTGTATCCCAGCGTGCAGCGCAAGGTAGATGCCCTAATGCAGCGCCGCGGGTATGACACCCATCATTGGATGACCCAGTATATACAGGGTGCTGACCACAGCGAGAAGTCTTGGAATAAAAGACTTCATATACCCTTGGAGTTTTTATTGGGGGAATAAGTAAAAATATTTAGGGAATGACCGTAAATTGCATTTTAAATCATTCCCTTTTGCTGTGAATATGCCTCAAGTATTCAGCAGGTGTAACACGAAAGCAAAAGGCCTAAAAATATATGAAACGAATTGTATTTCAAGTGCTGTTCATAGCAAGCGTCTTATCCGCATGCACTTCCAAGCAAAAAGATGCAGAACATGCCGCATCCTGCTATTTGGATTATTCGAAAAGCGACGACCAGAAAACGGGAGGCATAAGAATGATTCCAATTGTTACGCCCAAAGGCACCTTTAAGGTTTGGACAAAACGGGTGGGAAACAATCCGAAAATAAAGGTATTGTTGCTGCATGGTGGACCGGGCGGTACGCACGAGTTTTTTGAAAACTTCGATGGGTATTTGCCAAAAGAGGGCATTGAATATATTTATTATGACCAATTGGACTCTTACTATAGCGACAAGCCCAACGATTCATCGCTTTGGACTACAGAGCATTTTGTAGAAGAGGTAGAGCAGGTGCGTGTAGCCTTGAAGCTGAATAAGGACAATTTCTATTTGTTGGGACAATCTTGGGGTGGCATTTTGGCCATGGAATATGCACTAAAATATCAGCAGCATTTAAAGGGATTAATTATCTCGAATATGGTGGCCAGCGCACCCGAATATGAGAAATATGCGAAAGAAGTGTTGGCACCAAAACTCCCAGTAGCAGTTTGGAATGAGATTAAGGCCTTAGAAGCAAAAGGAGATTTTCAAAATCCGCGGTATAACGCGTTGTTGATGAAACACTATTACACCAAGCATATCTTGCATAAACCCCTAGAAGAATGGCCAGAGTTTATCAACCGCGCCTTTAATCATCTCAATCCCAATATTTATATTTACATGCAAGGCTACAGCGAATTTGGGATGACAGGAAATGCTACCCTTAAAAAATGGGATGTTTCGAAACGATTAAAAGACATTACCGTTCCAACCTTAACAATAGGTGGAAAATACGATACCATGGATCCTGAGTATATGAAGTGGATGGCAACGCAGGTGAAACAGGGAAGAAGCATTACGCTAGAATCAGGCCATTTGGGGCAGTATGATGATCCGGAACATTATTTTGGGGGCTTAGTCCAATTTTTGAATGATGTTTCTAATGGGGATTTTTGACATGAGGACACGGCCCCTATAATTTCTTTTACAATAAGCAATATACACGATTCATTAACCAATATTATTTACTTGTAAATTAATATTAATTTAATTTACATAAAAGTTTGAATAACAGAATAGGCTGCATATGAATCATGTGGCCTTTTTTATTGTGTAAGTTTTTGACATCATAGCGTTTAGCCCATAAATTCATTTTGGGTGAAATAGTTGCATTCCTTATTATTGAAACCCTGAGGAACGCACGAATATGATACTCACGCAAAGGTGTAGCGCGATTTGACGGAATTCCAGCGCTGTTGTGTCTATTAAAGCGGTTCAAATAGAGAATAATCATCACAAAGTTTTATTTTTACCCCGTCAAAAGACAAGCGAGGCTGAAATTAAACCTACACGCATGCAAAAACTTCAATATACCATTACAATCGACGCGGCAGCAACGCGTGTATATGACCTTATGCTCGGGTTGAGCAATAAATCAACCTATGAGCAATGGACCGCATTGTTTAATCCCACTTCCTCTTTTGAGGGCTCATGGGAGGCCGGTTCAAAAATGCAATTTGTGGGAGTGGATGAACAAGGGGAAAAGGGGGGCATGTTGTCGCGCATTGCGGAGAACCGTCCCAATGAATTTGTATCCATCCAGCATTACGGTTTGGTTCAGGGAGGTAAGGAAGTTACCGAAGGGCCAAAGGTAGAAAAGTGGGCCAATGGTTTTGAGAATTATACTTTTGCGGCTGATGGAGCTTGGACTACCGTTACAGTGGATATGGATGCCACAGATGAGTTTGCGGATTATATGAATGAGACCTATCCGCAGGCTTTACAAAAATTAAAAGAAATGTGTGAGGCGCAGTAAGCGCATGTATGGCATTAAAAGTAATACAAATGGGACTCCTCAATAATGCGTCTTTGAAACCTAGGGTTTCGATACTTTCTCGAATTCCTTTTATTTTCGTCTTTTCCTTGTTTTTTCTCCTATCTCATAGCTTGCAAGCACAAATAGGACTTGGCAGTTGGAATATTCTCAATATGAAATATACCTATGACAAGAAATGGAGTTTCTTTGCTGAGGCGCAACTGCGATCCTTGCAATTTTACAACAATTTTCACTATTACGAATACAAGGGTGGCATAAGCTATAGCCCACAGAAAAGTGTTCGGTTTACCCTAGGCATGGGAAGTTACCAAACCTATAGAGAAGGCGGGGATTTTGTATTGCCGAAGAACAATGATGAGTTTCGTGTGTGGCCCCAACTCGCCCTTTCACAGTCTTTTGGCAAACTCACAATAGAACAGCGGTATCGTGCAGAAATGCGGTTTACCAGCAATGGGTATAGAAATCGTTTTCGATATCGGTTGGGGGCGGTGCTGCCATTTGGGAAATTGAAAAACGGGAAACAAGCGTTTCAATTTGGCGTAAATAATGAACTTTTTTTCACCGATAAGGAACCGTTCTTCGAAAGGAACCGACTCCAATTTACATTAGGCTATAAGCCTACCCAAGCATCGGCGGTGCAGTTAGGCATCCTGCATCAGTTTGATTACAAAATCAATGATGAAACAGGAAGGGATTTCTTGGTAGTGGGCTTTTATTTTGATTTACAGCGAAAAAAGGCTACAACCAACGAGGCGGCAGCGAGCAAAGACAATTAAGAGGCTGCATTGCACATTGTATTACAAGAAATCGAATACAATTTAACCATTGATTAGGGATGGATTGTCCTGTGTAAATCGTGCACACTGAAATTGGCTTTTTGTATTTTTTAATGAATGGGTGTGGAGCAATTCTCAAATGTGAATTGCCTCAATACGAAAAAGTAATAGTGCATAAAAAAAGCCCCAATCGGGGCTTTTTTCGTATATCGTGTAAATTAAATTACTTCTTTCATGCGTTGGCCAATTTCAGCAGGGCTTGCCACTACGTGGATGCCACATTCTGCCATAATCGCCATTTTCGCAGCTGCGGTGTCATCTTTGCCACCTACAATTGCACCCGCGTGGCCCATTCTGCGACCTGCAGGAGCAGTTTGACCAGCGATAAAGCCTACCACAGGCTTGGTTCCATGTTGTTGAATCCAGCGGGCTGCCTCTGCTTCCATGCCGCCGCCGATTTCACCAATCATCACGATACCTGCAGTTTCTGGGTCGTTCATGAACATTTCAACCGCTTCTTTGGTAGTGGTACCAATGATTGGGTCGCCACCTATACCGATAGCGGTGCTTTGTCCCAAACCCAATTTGGTAAGTTGGTCTACCGCTTCGTAGGTAAGGGTACCTGATTTAGATACCACACCAATATGACCTTTTTTGAAGATAAAACCTGGCATAATACCGATTTTCGCTTCTTCAGGGGTAATGATACCTGGGCAGTTTGGACCAATCAAGCGTGAATTGCGACTGTCCAAGTATTTTTTCACCATTACCATATCCTTTGTTGGGATACCTTCGGTGATGGCTACAATTACGCCAATGCCTGCATCTGCAGCTTCCATAATGGCGTCAGCGGCGAATGGAGGCGGCACAAATATGATACTTACATCAGCGCCTGTTTCTTTTACTGCTTGTGACACAGAATTGAAAACGGGTCTGTCCAAGTGCATGCTTCCGCCTTTACCTGGAGTAACACCACCGATCACGTTGGTGCCATATTCTATCATCTGCGTAGCGTGGAAGGTACCTTCGTTGCCGGTAAAGCCCTGCACTACGATTCTTGAATTCTTGTTTACTAAAATACTCATGGGTTCTGTAAAAAGTGCCGCGAAAATAACAAAAAAGGTTCAGGTATGGGACCTTTTCCTTGGGTTATTTGTCGATGAGTTTCAGGAGCTCTGCATCATCAGGCTTTACCTTGCTAGGAAAGTACGCCATCATACGGCCTTCTTCGTCGAGCAAAAACTTGTTGAAATTCCACAGCACATCTGCATCGAGCACCCCATTTTCTGATTTTTGGGTGAGCCATTTATACAAGGCATGTTGGTTGCTGCCTTTAACATCCAACTTTTCAGAGAGTGGGAAACTCACGGAGAATTTAGAGGTGCAAAACTGACGAATCTCGCTGGTATCGCCAGGCTCTTGTCCGCCAAATTGATTGCAAGGGCAACCAATGATCACAAGCTTGTCTTTTTTATCCGTAGCCAACTTTTGAAGGCCTTCATATTGGTAGGTATAGCCGCATTCGCTGGCGGTATTCACAATGAGAATCTTCTTGCCTTTGAGTGCTTTAAAATCTATGATGCCAGCGCCATCTAGGGATTTTAATTGAATGGAGTACACAGAACTTGCGGAATCTGTCATGGTGGTAGCAATTTTAGAATGGCCGAAAATGCAGCTTTTCAAGCTGAGTAGCACACCTCCTGTAAACAGGAATAAAAATATTCTTCTCATTAAGATAAGGAACAAAGTTAGCGCCAATGTGTTTGTCCATCGTAAAAATGCGGATACAGTAAAATAATTTCAAGAGGCAATTGTATTTTTGAAGTGAATTTATGAGACAATACCACATTTCTTTGGCTGCAATCGCTGCATCTGCGCTGTTGTTTTCTTGCAAAGAGGAGAATCCAGGGGTAGTATTTACCAAACCTGTAAAACCCTTGCTAGACACCACTTATATGGCTGGAACAATGCCTGCTGCGCAGAATAAGAATGTATTGTTATTGGATATTACAGGGGTGCGTTGTAACAATTGCCCAGATGCCGCGGCTATTGCGCGCCGCATTGCAGATACCTTGAATCCGGGCCGTGTGATTGTGTTGGCCGCCTATCCTTTCTCTCCAGCACCCAGCCTTACCGCGCCATGGGAAGGCTATGATACTTTAGCCAATGATGATGCTGAGGCTCTGGTAGGTCAGTTGGGTGCTGTGCCCAATTTGCCTATTGGTTGTGTAGATCAAATCAAACCTGCGGGTTCGTATTTCTTAGACCGTGCAACCTGGAATGGCAATGTGAACAATAGACTTGCGCTGAGCACACCGCTTAATATTGACCTAAAAACCGAGTGGATTGCTGCCGACAACAAAGGCCGTTTGGAAATAAAGACTACTTATACCCGCGCTGTATCGGCCAAGCATTTGCTCTTTATTGCAGTAGTTGAGAATGAAATTGTGGGTAAGCAGTCCAATAAAAATGTGAAACCTTCTGGGATAGAAGAAGACTATGTGCACAGTCACGCCTTGCGCAAGTTGTATACCCCAGCCACTGGAGATACCTTAAATGCGGAACTCTCTGCAGGTCGTGTGTTTGAAAAGCACTATTACATCACTCCACGCAGCAATTGGAAACCCGAGCATTTGGAATGTGTGGTTTGGGTGGTGGATGCATCTACCAAAGAGGTATTGCATGTAATGCGTGAACATTTGAAAAAATGAGCAGAAGTTGGGCAGATTTCAACCACATGTTTGCCCGCTACCTCACCCTAGAGAGGTCTTTGAGTGCGAATAGTATTGAGGCGTATACGGCCGATATTCGCAAATTAGAACAATGGGCTACAGCCCAAGTCCCAGCATTACAACCTTTAAGTATTTCGTCCAAGCAGTTGGAACAGTTTTCTGCATGGCTGGCTGAAATAGGGTTTACCGCACTTTCTCAAGCGCGTATTATCAGCGGCGTACGCAGTTTTTATCGGTTCTTATTATTGGAAGGCTTTATTAAAGAAAGTCCAGCGGATTTTCTGGAGCCGCCCAAAACGGGACGCAAACTGCCTGTGGTGTTGAGTCCAGAGGAAATTGACGCAATGATCGCGGCCATAGACCGCACCTCTAGCGCTGGAGAGAGGGATGTGGCCATGTTGGAAACCCTGTATAGTTGCGGATTGCGTGTGAGTGAATTGGTGGGCCTGCGCATCAATGATGTGCATTTTGACGAGGCTTATGTGAAGGTTTTGGGAAAAGGGAACAAGGAACGTTTGGTGCCATTGGGAAACAGGGCCATGAAGCACATGAAAATTTACAAGAATGAAGTACGGGTGCATGGCGCTGTAGCGAACCAATTTCGGGATATTCTGTTTCTCAACCAGCGGGGCGGTATGCTCAGCAGGCAAAGTGTGTTTTTATTAATCAAGAAATTGGCCTTACAAACAGGCATTCAAAAAAACATTAGTCCGCATACCTTTAGACACAGTTTTGCTACCCATTTGGTAGAAGCGGGTGCTGATTTGCGTGCGGTACAGGAAATGCTCGGACATGAGAGCATCACCACTACCGAAATTTATACCCATTTGGACCGGAATTATTTGGCAGAAACCTTGGTTAAATTTCACCCGCGCAGCCAATAATTGCGAGAGAATTTTCTCTAAAAACCTACATTTGTGGTATGAAAACCCTCCCTATTTCTATTTTGTTCCTTGCTGCGTTTTTTTTGGGCGCTTGTGCTAAGCAAATCTATGTCGCGCCTCCAATTACGCCATCGCCCAACAGTGCAAAAGATACCCTTGCTACACTAATTTTTGTAAATAAAAGATCCATGGAGATTCGCTTGGGATTGAGCTACAAAAGCAGTGTACGCGAAGGAAATGTTGTTACCAATACTTGGCATAATTTGGAAACACATACCCTGCCCAAAGGCGATAGTGTTACTTTGATTTTCAAGGCGGAGACCGAATACATGTATACGGTGTATGGTCCGGTGAGCAGCAGTCCAAACGGGTGGGGCGTTGTAGATGAAGCAAAATTCACGCTATCGTCTGGTGAAATGCGCCGAAAAGAACTCTAAGAGGCGCGTTCTGTCCACTATCATGCACATGTGAACAAGCTTATCCTGCGCGCGGGAGGCAAGGTTTTATTTTTGAATCATGAAATTGTGGTGGATTCTGATTGCTGCAGGCATGGCTTCCTGCGTATCTATGAAGAAGTACAAGGATTTGGAAACAGCCAAACTCACTTCTGAGACCAAGCTCAACAACAAATTGGAAGATTGCAACAGTCGCAACGACGGCTTGTTAGGACAAATAGCGGAATTGGAAGGTAGGAAGGCCTTTTTGGAAAGGCAGGTAGCATCATTGATGGATAGTTTGGGTGCATGCAGGTCTGAGCTTGCCGAAAATGAGGCATTTATCGAGAGTTTGGGTTCACAATTGGATGAGCAAAAGCGAAAATTGGCTTCTGAATTGGAGGCTAAAAATAAGTTGCTACAGCAAAAAGAAACCGACCTGAACAATGCATTGGCAAAGGCAGAGGCTGAACGTTTGAATGTAGAGAAATTGCGCGCAGAATTGGAAAGGTCTAGCATGCGGGTAAAAAATCTAGAGAGAGAATTGAACGCGAAAGACAGCGCAGTATTGGCACTTAAAGAAGAAATTAGCAAGGCCTTGAGTGGTTTTGATGCGCTAGACATTAAGGTGGAGAACCGCAATGGAAAAGTATATGTGAGTTTGGCAGAAAAACTATTGTTTAAAAGCGGAAGTACTACGGTAGACCCTAAAGGCAAAGAAGCCTTGGTGAAATTGGCAGCTGCATTAAATAAAAAAGCAGATGTGCAAATCAACGTGGAAGGTCATACAGATAACAAGCCAATCAATTCAGAAAAAATAAAGGACAATTGGGATTTAAGTGTGTTGCGTGCTACCAGCATTGTGCGGATATTAACGGTAGAAGGAACCTTGGATGCAACACGGGTGACCGCAACCGGTCGTGGTGATAGTCAGCCAGTGGCAACCAATGACACACCTGAAGGGCGCGCGTTAAACCGCCGCACGGAGATTATCCTTACCCCAAGATTGGAAAAGATCTTGGAAATTATCAATACCAACTAAGGAGTTATGGCCTTGCTTGTGGCCTGTATTGAAAACCACAAAGACCCCGAAATTGAACGTCTCTGT
>JBEIRK010000139.1:0-5828 GCA_040376005.1 Flavobacteriales bacterium | reverse complement strand
CCTGCAAATCAAGGGTATCAAAGTCATTTATCCTTCTACCGCTGCAGATATGAAAGGCTTGCTCAAAGCCGCATTCTATGATCCAAATCCTGTAGTTGTATTCGAACATAAAGGCATCTATTGGAGCAAAATGCCCGGCACCGAGCCCGCCAAAACACCCGAACCCGACGAGGATTACATGATTCCGCTTGGCAAAGCGCGTATCGCCCTTGCTGCGGATGAAGAGTATGTAGAAAATGGCGAAAGCGTATCCGTAATCACTTACGGTATGGGCGTGTACTGGGCCATGACCGCAGCAAAAAAACTGCCCGGCCAGGTTGAAGTCCTCGACCTACGCACCCTCAATCCGTGTGACAACGAGGCCATTTATGCCCAAGCTAGAAAACATGGAAAAGTACTGGTGCTCACCGAGGAAACTTTGAGAAACTCATTTGCCGAAGCCATTGCCGGAAGAATCAGCCGCGAGTGCTTTACCTCCCTAGATGCACCTGTGCAAACCCTAGGCAGCGCCAACCTTCCTGCCATTCCTCTGAATATGGGTCTAGAAGCCGAAATGCTGCCCAACGCGGACAAAGTATACAATGCACTTACCCAGCTGCTGGCTTGGTAATCTGCCTTAGTAAATCTTATTGCACCGACCGCACTTGATACAAAGTGCCCTGCACTTCAAAGCTGTCTCCAGCCTGCTTGCCCTGCATTATTCTTCCAATAGGAGAAACTGGTGAAACAACCATAATGGTCTGCGATGCGTGCTGCACCTTTCCTACCGCTGCGGCCAAATAAAAAAGGGCCCTATCCGTCTCTACGCAGGCACCCAGTTCCACGGCTTCTAGCTTCTTACTCGCATCTATGGTTTTAAAAGCCAACAACATCTGTTGGGCATCTTTCAATTGCAATTGTAATTTATTGATTTCAATTTGCATCATTTCGCGGGTGGTTTCATACTTATCCCCCATGCTGCTTTTGGTATCATTGTTTGAGGCGGCTTGGGCATCTCCAATCAACCCTGTTATTGACGCTATTCTATCTTGCAACAATGAAATACACTGTGCATTTAATTCCGTTTTTTGTATCACTTTTTATCTTCTTTTATCAATCTATCGCTTCACTTTTTTATTCTAAAAACACGGTATAAAAGCATGAACATCGTCCATAATGCCAACACCAAAACACAGAAAAATGGGGAGAATAATAAATAATATCCCCTTCCCCAAGAACCCTTTAACCATTCACTATACTGCTCTCGATAGTAAGAATAATACCCATCGAATACAGCAAAATACAGTATGGTAATCAGTATTGCTCCCGGAATTAAATACAGGATAAAATAGAGCCATATTTTCTTGCCTTTTTCCAGTCGTTTTTTGTAGCCAATAGAAACCATAACACAGGTCAGCAACAGCACGATAACTCCTGCTAATTGCAGGATAAGCAGCGATCTATCCAACTTGCTTTGAATGTCTTTGTATAGCGCCACCTGAATATGTGTACCTGCATATTTGGCCAAGTTTTTTGACATAAAACCCGCCTCTGTTTTTCTCTCTATTTCAAAATTGCTTTTATACAATACCCCTTCGGGAAGCAGCACATTTACAAACACAGAATCATACTGTTTTATCGTAGCTTTATTTCCCAAAAAATATGGGAAAACCCAGTATGCCAAATCCCCTTGGAAAAAGCTGGTGGGCAGGCATTCATACCCTACTTTAAGTATGTTCTTTCCCGGATTCAGCCATACTTCAAATTCAAAAATTCTATCTTGCAATGGCTGCACATGATCCTGAAACCCAAAGCCGATTTCACTGCTATCCGATAGATTGAAACTCTTGTGTATACTGCGGGCATTTACCAAGCTGCCATTGAGAATGATTTCAGGCATGATGCTATCAATTTCACTGGCAACAAATACAAAACGGATATAAGACCTTTGGCTACTCTGCAACGTATAATTGGCAAAGACACGCGCTTTACCCTCTGGCAAATTGCGCAAATCAGCAGTTAATAATTCATGTTGCACGCGCACCGAGGCAGCTATATTCACCCCACTCAACTGGCCTGGCGCAGGACCCATATAGGCCATATTGCCCATGCAGGGAAGTGCAGTAAGAATAGAAAATAATGCCGCGACTATGGCTTTCATTCGGGGGGCAATTTACGTGATATTGGGCGTATTGGCACCTAGGCGTAGGCGCATTTCAGTGGTTTATTCAGATGCCGCACCGCGATTGTCCAAGCCATAGACCATTGTCATTCCCATAAGCCTGTATTTTCATAGAAGCCATCTACAATCGATATTGTATCTTTGCGGCCCCATATGTTTGACCAGGACCTCAACGAACAACAACTTATACGCCGTCAGAAGCTGCAGCAACTCCGCGATTTGGGTATAGACCCCTATCCGCCAGAACTCTTTCCTTTAAACACCACTGCAGAAGAGATTAAACGCGATTTCCCAAGCAATCCTGATGCATTTCAACATGTGGTGATTGCGGGTCGCCTTATGACCCAACGTATTATGGGCAAGGCGGCTTTTGCCAATATTCAAGACAGTTCAGGTCGCATACAGATTTATGTAAACCGCGATGAAATTTGCCCTGGTGAGGACAAAGAACTTTACAATACGGTATTCAAAAAACTCCTAGATATTGGAGACATTATTGGCGTAGAAGGCCATGTGTTTACCACCCAAACAGGTGAAACATCCATACATGTTACCGGATTTAAACTCTTAAGCAAATGCTTAAACCCGCTTCCACTGCCGAAACAAGATGCAGACGGCAATGTGCATGATGCCTTTACCGATCCTGAAGCGCGCTACCGCATGCGCTATGTGGATTTGGTGGTAAACCCGCATGTGAAAGATATTTTTATTGCCCGTAGCAAAGTGGTTCAAAGCCTGCGCAATACCTTCAATAGCCGTGGCTATTTGGAAGTGGAAACTCCAATATTGCAGCAAATACATGGTGGTGCCGCAGCCCGCCCCTTTGTTACCCACCACAATGCATTGGATATGCAATTGTATCTGCGTATTGCAAACGAGCTGTACCTCAAACGCCTCATTGTAGGCGGATTTGACGGAGTGTATGAGTTTGCAAAAAATTTCAGAAATGAAGGCATCGACCGCACCCACAATCCTGAGTTTACAGGCCTAGAAATCTACGTGGCTTACAAAGATTATTTCTGGATGATGGATTTTACCGAGCACATGCTAAGCCAATGCGCTATCGATGTTACCGGCTCTTCAGAGGTGACAGTGGGTGAACAGAAAATTTCCTTCGCAGCACCGTACCGCAGACTCACCATGGCGCAGGCCATATTGGAATACGGTGGCGTAGATATCAATGGCAAATCAGAAGCTGAATTGGGACAGATTGCCAAAAACATGGGAGTAGAAGTTACCAGTAAAATGGGCAAAGGCAAACTGATTGACGAAATCTTTGGCCACTGTGCTGAAAAACACCTTATACAACCCACCTTTATCCTGGACTATCCTATAGAGATGAGTCCGCTTACCAAAAAGCACCGCAGTGAAGAAGGCTTGGTAGAACGTTTTGAACTCTATGTAAATGGCAAAGAAATCGCCAATGCATATACCGAGTTGAACGATCCTATTGATCAAAAAGAACGCTTTGAACACCAATTGCACCTGGCTGCCAGAGGTGATGAGGAAGCCATGAGCATGGATTTGGACTTTATCCGAGCTTTGGAATATGCCATGCCTCCAACCTCCGGATTGGGTGTAGGTATAGACCGTCTTACCATGATGCTTACCAACCAGCAGAGCATACAAGAAGTGCTGTTGTTCCCGCAAATGCGCGCTGAGAATTTGGGCTAATACCCCCGCATTCCCTGCCTATTCTTCTCCCTTGTCCAAAGCGCTTTCTAAGCCTTTGTTCATATTTTCTTGATAATATGTGGATTTCTTTGTACCTTTGCAGTAAAATTTAGCCTTCTGGGCGAGTTTTTCACTTCCGGCTTCACGTCGTACTGCCAATTGAAGAATTCTAACCGGAAGTCCTTACTACAAAAAATGACAACATTTGAAAATCTGGGCTTAGCCCCGGAGCTTGTTCGTGCTGTGTCCGAACTTGGCTTCGAAACTCCAACGCCTATCCAGGCCCAATCCATTCCTATGCTACTTGAAGGTCCTACCGACCTTGTAGCTCTTGCCCAAACCGGTACCGGTAAAACCGCTGCCTTTGGCCTCCCTATGCTGCACAAAATTGATTGCAGCCAAAAACATGTACAAGCCCTCGTGCTGAGCCCAACCCGTGAATTGTGTATGCAAATCACACGCGACCTCGAAGCCTTCGGCAAACATATCCCTGGCTTCCGCGTAGTAGCGGTTTACGGTGGTTCTAGCATACAAACCCAACTTAAAGCCATTTCTGATGGCGTGCAAGTGGTAGTAGCTACCCCAGGTCGTTTGGTAGATATCATGTCCAAGCGCAAGCACATCCTTGAAAAAGTACAAATTGCCGTGTTGGATGAAGCAGATGAAATGCTCAACATGGGCTTTAGAGAAGATCTAGATACCATTCTTTCTTACACCCCCGATACCAAAAACACCTGGTTGTTCAGTGCTACTATGCCATCTGAAGTATTGCGTATTAGCAAAAACTTCATGAACAATCCTAAGGAAGTAACCAGCGGTGAAAAGAATGTAGGAAATAAGAATATTGAACATATCTACTATGTGGTGCATGCCAAAGACAAATACATGGCACTCAAGCGCATTGCAGATTACCATCCTGATATTTTTGCTATCGTTTTCTGTCGTACCAAAATTGAGACCCAACAAATCGCTGATTTGTTAATCAAGGACGGCTACAACGCAGACTCATTGCACGGCGACTTGTCGCAAGCACAGCGCGATGTGGTAATGAAACGCTACAGAAACCGCAGCCTCCAATTGTTGGTTGCTACCGACGTAGCTGCACGTGGTATTGATGTAGATGACGTAACCCACGTAGTTCACTACTCCCTGCCCGACGAACCTGAAAGTTACACCCACCGCAGTGGTCGTACCGCTAGAGCTGGTAAAAAAGGAGTAAGTATGGCCCTCATTAACATGAAGGAAATGGGCCGTATCAAAATGATTGAACGTTTGGTGAAAACCCAGTTTACCCGTGGCCAATTGCCTTTGGGAACTGAAGTTTGCGAAAAACAATTGCTTTCATTGGTGCGCAAAGTACACAGTGTAAATGTAAACCGCGGTGAAGTGGAACCCTTTATGGATGCCATTTACGAAGAACTCAAAGAGTTGAGCCGTGAAGAAATTATCACCCGCTTTATCTCTGTAGAATTTAACCGCTTCCTCGATTACTATAGAAACTCGCCCGACCTGAATGCCTATGGCAATAACGAAGGCTCTTCAAGTCATGGTGGTGTGAAATTCTTCCTTACCCTAGGCGGACTTGACGATTTGGATAAAGAAGGCGTTAAAAGATTTGTGGCAGAAACTGCCAAAATCGATGAAAACAGCGTAACCTGGGTGGATGTGAAAAACAGCTACAGCTTCTTTGAAGTAACCCCAAATCATGTAGACACCCTATTGCAGGCATTCAAAGGAATTACCTACAATGGCCGCAAAGCGGAAATAGAATTGCGCGGTGCAAAAGCTGGTGGACGCGACCGTGGGGATCGTGGCGACAGAGGTGGTCGTGGTGATCGCGGTGGATACCGCAATGACCGTGGCGGAGACCGTGGCGGCGATCGTGGTAGAAGAGGCGAATACAGCGGCGGAGGCTACAAGAGCAGAGGTGGCAGCGACCGCGGTGGCTATGGCGGCAACAGTTATGGCAATGACCGTGACCGCGGAACCAGCT
>JBEIRK010000085.1:0-11766 GCA_040376005.1 Flavobacteriales bacterium | reverse complement strand
GAGGGTTTGGTTGTAGATAAAGACGGATTTTTCTGGATTTGCGAAGAAGGCGGTCCTACCGTTTGGAAATTGAATGCTAACGGTGTTGTGGTAAATCGCTTTACCCCATATGCAAACATGGGTGGCAAGCAAAGCATCGATGTGATGATTGACAGTTGTTTTAAATATAGAAAAAACAACCGAGGATTTGAAGGTATTGCCTTAACCCCTTCAGGTAAAATTTATGTAATTATTCAAAGCCCTATTTTATTCCCTACCAAAACCATTGGTGAGGCTACTCGTATTCATCGAATATTGGAAATCGACCCACAGACCAATGCAACGCGCATGTTTGCCTATTTGAATGATGGTATTATCGGAGCCAGTGGTTCGAACCAAATCAGATTGAGAGATTGGAAAATTGGCGATATGGCTGCGATAAATGATACAACATTTTTAGTATTGGAAGCGGCGCTGCGCGGCACGACCGATATAAAGCGCATGTATCAAATCAACATCAATGGTGCAACTCCTATAACCGCTGCGCTATATGGTGGCAAAACACTAGAAGCTTTGGTCGATTCTGCTGGTTTAAAAGCGAATAACATTACACCTGTCCGCAAAAAACTTTTCATGGACTTGTTAGCACAAGGCTGGCCTGCTTCTTTAGAGAAAGCTGAAGGTTTGGCAATTCTTAATGACAGCACCTTGGCTATAAACAACGACAATGACTATGGTCAAGTATCACCTCTTGAAAACGGTATTGCGACAGCAACTCCATATACGAGCCATCTTATAGTTTATTCACTTAAAGGTTCGAACAAACTTTCTAATTACAAACCTACACCTTCTTTCGAAGGTTATGGCATTACTGGTAGCTCTTCTTCTAGATCTCCTTACCTAAAATCTTTACAATCAGGCACCAAATTCACCTCCATTATTACTGCAGGTGATAAAGTGGGTTCATACACAGCTGTGGGTCTTCCTGACGGTGCTGGCGCCCTTGACAATGGTGATGGTACATTTAACTTTTATGTGAATCATGAAATAGTAGGTACTGGAGGAGTTGCACGTGCACACGGGCAAAAAGGCGCTTTCGTTTCTATGTGGAAAATCAACAAATCTGACCTTTCTGTAATTCAAGGAAGTGACCTTATTCAAAATGTATACCTATACTCAGCAGGCACCTATACTTTGGCAAATGCTGCAAACCCGAATGCAAAAGCGGTATTTAACAGATTTTGTTCTGCTGACTTACCAGACGCTAGCGCATTCTTCGACAAAAGGACAGGCCTTGGAACTACCGAACGTTTATTCTTAAATGGTGAAGAAACAGGTGCTGAAGGCAGGGCTTTTGCGCATATCTTAACGGGTACCAACCAAGGTACAAGCTATGAACTTCCTTATTTGGGTAAATACTCATGGGAAAATGCACTTGCTTGTCCTTCTTCAGGTGTAAAAACTGTAGTTGTGGGAACAGATGATGCAACTCCAGGTCAAGTATATATTTATGTAGGTACCAAAACCAATACGGGTAATGAAATTGAAAAAGCGGGCTTGAGCAATGGCAAACTATATGGCGTTGCGGTTCAAGGCTTAACTGCTGAAGTTAGCGGCAGCTTCCCTGTTGCAAATACCAAATTCACTATGGTTGACCTCGGTATCGTAAAAGACTCAACCGGTGCGGGCTTGAATACCAAGAGCAATGCATTGGGCGTTACCAACTTCTTGAGACCTGAAGATGGTGCTTGGGACATTAACAATCCTAAAGATTTCTATTTCGCTACAACCAACAGCTTCACTACACCTAGCAGATTGTGGCGTTTAAGCTTCATAGACCCTACCCAACCTGAATTGGGCGGAACGATAACTGTAGTATTAGATGGTACAGAAGGCCCTAAAATGATAGACAACATGGCAATAGACAATACGGGCCTTGCGTATTTGCAAGAAGATCCAGGCAACCAAAGCTATTTGTCTAGAATCTGGCAATACAACACCAAAACCGACGCTATAAAGCCAATCGCTGAACATGATGGCAACCGTTTTATGGCAGGCGGTTCCAACTACCTGACCCAGGATGAAGAAAGCTCTGGCATCATTGATGCACAGCACATTCTGGGTCCGGGCATGTTCCTTCTTGTGGATCAAGCCCATTACAGCATTGCTGGTGAAGTTTATGAAGGGGGTCAATTCCTTGCTATGTACAATGCAGAAGCTGCTATGAATCAACCAGAAATCAGCATAGCTGGCAATACGATTGACATTGCTGATGAAACTACTGCAATTGCAACAACGAACGGCACCGACTTTGGTCGTGTATCTATTGGTTCTACGCAGAACAAGACCTTTACTGTGAAAAACACAGGTGTAGGTGCATTGACAATCGGAGGCATTAACTTTGGCGGACTCAGTGCAGCTGATTTCAGCTATACGGGCACTTTGCCGCTAATCATTAACGCTGGGAATACAGCTGATATTACGGTTCAATTTGCACCGAAAGCAGTTGGCACACGCACTGCGAGTATTCACATCTTCAATAATGACCTAAATGAAAACACCTTTGACTTCGCTATTGGTGCTGCTGGCTTACCTGCAGGTCTTACAGGATCAGGTACCGCTTCTAGCCCATACTTAGTTCCGCTTGCTACTGGTGTTAGCTTCACGTCTATCTTAACTGCGGGTGAATCTGTAAACGGATACAAACTTTCAGGCTTAGGTGATGGCTTGGGTGCATACGACAACTTTAATGGCACGTTCACATTACTCGTAAATCATGAAATCAATAATTCCCTTGGCGTTCCGCGTGCGCACGGTCAAATAGGCGCGTATGTGTCTAAGTGGATTATTAACAAATCCAACTTAAGCCCAGTTAGCGGCAGCGATCTTGTTAAGAATGTGAAAATTTGGACTGCTGGTGCATATGCAACGTATAACACAGCAAATCCAGATGCTAAAGCAGCATTCAACAGATTCTGCTCTGCTGACTTGCCTGCACCAAGTGCATTTTACAATAGCCTAAGCGGTTTGGGAACCAAGGAAAGAATTTTCTTGAACGGTGAAGAATCTGGTGCAGAAGGCCGTGCATTTGGTCATATCCTTACCGGCACAGAAGCTGGCACATCCTATGAACTCCCGTATTTGGGCAAATTCTCATGGGAGAATGCTTTAGCTAGTCCTGCTATGGGTGACAAAACTATTGTTGTTGGAACCGATGATGCGACACCTGGCCAAGTGTACATTTATGTTGGCAATAAAACCAATACCGGAACTGACATCGAAAAAGCGGGTCTTTCTAATGGTAAATTATTTGGTGTAGCGGTTAGTGGCTTGCCTGCTGAGATTTCTGGCAGCATTCCAACTGCTGCAACTCCTTTCTCAATGGTTGACTTGGGAGTTGTGCGTGATTCATCAGGTGCTGGTCTGAACACAAAGAGCAATTCATTGAATGTAACAAACTTCTTGCGTCCAGAAGACGGCGTTTGGGATCCTAAGAACCCACGTGACTTCTATTTTGTAACTACGAATAGCTTTACTGCACCAAGCAGATTGTGGAGATTGCGTTTCAACGATGCATTGAACCCAGAAAACGGGGGTAACATTACTGCACTTCTTGATGGAACAGAAGGTCCAAAAATGATGGACAACATGACTATAGACAATTTCGGACACATCTTGCTTCAAGAGGATCCAGGCAACCAATCGTACCTCGCTAAAATCTGGCAGTATGATATCGAAACGGACAAAGTTGTTGCATTGGCAGAGCATGACCAAACACGTTTTGTAACTGGTGGTTCTAAGTTCCTTACCCAAGATGAAGAATCTTCAGGAATCATCGACATGCAGGCTATTCTTGGCCCAGGTATGTTCATACTTGTAGACCAAGCGCATTATAGCATCCCTGGTGAAGTTGTAGAAGGTGGTCAACTGTTGGCTATGTACAACCCAACAACATTCAATAGCAATCCGGAAATTATCGTTTCAGGAAATAACATTGAAATACAGAATGGCGAAACCAGAACAGACGTTCAAAAGAACACCAATTTTGAAACTGTAATCTTGGGCAATTATGTAGACAAAACCATCAGTATTAAAAATGAAGGTTTTGGACCTATGGTGATCACGGGTATCGGTTTCACAGGAACAGATGCTGCTGATTTCTCAGCCTATGGCTTACCTGCGCTTCCAATCAAACTTGCTGCAGGCAAATCTTTGCAGGCTATGGTAAGATTCCAACCAGCTGCAGAAGGCATTCGCAATGCAACACTTTCTATTCTTAGCAATGACTTTGACGAAAGTGAATTCACATTCGCTGTAACAGGCAAAGCTACCGATCCAAGCACTTCTACAGAAGACCTGACCCAGGGCAATGAGAGCATTAAGTTGTTTGTAAACAACTCTCAAGGAATTGCAATTCTGAACACAGAATTCAATACTACAGAGAATTTGGAAATCAGAGTTTACAACACACAAGGTGTTGAAGTACTTTCTCCTGTTTCAACGAAAGTAAACGCAGGAAAACAGACACAAACCATCGATGTATCTATACTGGCGGACGGTATTTACTACTT
Organism: Flavobacteriales bacterium; assembly: GCA_040376005.1. Classification (GTDB taxonomy): domain Bacteria; phylum Bacteroidota; class Bacteroidia; order NS11-12g; family UBA955; genus JAGXTF01. The sequence goes on along the minus strand of JBEIRK010000085.1, from coordinate 7,216 downwards.
CGTAATTGAAACTGCTGAAAGCACAGAAAAAATCAAAGTGTTTATCACAAAATAAACTGTATTTATTCTTAAAAAAAGCACAACTTCGGTTGTGCTTTTTTTATGCGATTTGGGAATCAACGCCCAATATCCTACTCGCCAAATCTTGCTTCAACAATACACACATGACGCGATATAATCTAGGATATTTCGCTGCGAATTCCACCGGATTTTCAAAATACACTTCTACGGCCACCGCCCAAAATTCATGCATATTGGTAAGTCCATAATCCCGAAACAGGGAATCCGACATGCCCGTAAACTCGACTTCTTCTTTAATAAAATTGGCCATTTTCTCAAGTATGTCAAAAGCCTCAACATCAAATTGCTTTGCCTTATCCAACAACAAGGCATGTGCAAATTCGTGCAAACCCAAATTCAGTTTATCACTGCCATGTTCATAGCCATGCTCAAAGTGCGACCAGGATAGCGAAATAAAACCATTGCCGTAGGTCAAACCCTTCACTTCCGCCTCGATGAGTTTGGAATAAAATGTAGATGGATATAGAATCACTTTCTTAAAATTAGAAAGCACATAATCTTTAAAACCGAAGGTTAATTGTGCCATACTTGCACTGAGCAATAGGCTCATCTCATCAGTAAGTTCTAACTCTTCTCTTGCCTCAAATTCCAAGCTTGATTTGATGTCTACACAGCGCAATACAAACTCTTGCTGCTCGGCATCTTTCAACAAACTATAATACGAAAATTCACGTGTTAATAGGTCATGAATACTTTGTTTAACATCCGCAGACAACACACCTTCGGCTGTCAACCTTCGCGTTCGTACCGCTGGACTTTTGGCCCGTCTGCGGCGCAGCTGTCGAAACAACAATAAGACGACACCACCAACGATAACAACTACAATTTCCAAGTAGGGACAAACATACTAAAAGCCATCTCAAAAATACATTTGGTCAATTTATTTAGTTCAAATATTTTATATTCATTCCCCTGCGTCTTTTGTCGAAACCTTTCGTTGGCCCGCTTTTTCAGGCCAGCAGCCTGAAAAGCACGAACCGCCTCAGTTTTCACCAAAATACTTGAAATTGCCTAAAATCCCTTATTCGAGATAGCTTCTACACAAAGAGAAGAACAGCAACAAAAGTAGAAACAGTCGTTAATGGCTATTCCACCGCGCCCTGTAGCCGCGTGTGTCAAAATGCACTACATCCGACTTTGGATACAAACCCAAACCACCGGTATTCCCAATAATTTTTTGTTCCAAAATATCCAGTATTATTTTCTTATCCGCTGCGTTCGCAATTCCGTTTCTATTGATATCACCCACTTGAATATCAATGGCTGAACCTTGCATATGATAACTTTGAGGCACACCCCCTTTGAATGCATTATAGGCAGGATGCCTATGCCCATTTTTCACAAACAAGGCAGAATCATTATATCCTTTGCTGCGCATCCATAAAACCAGGTCCAAAAACCGGTGTAGCACGGCGGTATCAAACAACCAATACTGTGTTGTCCCGACTGGCAATTGGGATTCATTGATGGAAAAAAAAGTATCTTTAGACATGAAATCGGCAACACGAAAATGCCCTACGAGAAAGTCATACACCCGCAATCCCTCTACTTTAAAAAAACGGCGAAATTGCAAATGCTGTCTTTGACTTTCACTTTGACTTACCGCAATATAATCCTGGGGCAAATTATAATATTCCACTTGCTCCAATTGGGTCAATTGAGAATCCAGCAATCCATGAGAATACACAGGTTGTTGACCCACGCTATCGTCGTAATAATTACTATAATTACCCGTGTGTTTGTTTGAATTTGCCTTGATAAAAACAGCATACGCAAATAGGCTGATACAGCAGATACATGCGCTACAATAAAATGCAATTCTCGCTTTCACGTTGAAATACAATTACCCAAATTCATTCACTTATTCTGCTTTAAAATATTTCAACACCTCATCTTTTTTATTCGGGCTCACCTCTATTTCAGCGCCGTCTGACATGGCAAGCACACCTCCCCTTCCTCTGTGGTATCCTGTAACTTGCTCCATATTGGCAATATGGCTTTTGTGCACACGCACAAAACCGCAGTCTTCTAGTATTTCTTGAAAATGCCTCAACACCTTACTTACGACCTTTTTGCGGCCATCTGTTAAGAATATTTCGGAATAATTTCCGCTGCCACTCAGTCGAATAATCTCCTTAATTTGAACGACCTCAAATCCGCTACTGGTAGGAAGTACAAGCTTCTTATTCTCTGGATTGCGCAGGTTTTGTGCAATCACTTCTGTGTGATTTACAGCGCCACCCGTGGCAATATTTTCTTCTACCTTTTCTACCGCTTTAATCAACTCTTCAATAGCCAAGGGTTTTAGAATATAATAGGCAGCTGAAAAATTCAAGGCCTTAATGGCGTATTCGGTATATGCAGTTACGAAAATGGTTTCATACTGCTCATCTGCGGTTTGCTCAAGCACATCAAAGGCGTTTCCAAACGGCATTTCCACATCCAAAAACACCAAATTGGGTTTATGCTCTTTAATCTTGGCAATGGCCTCGGGTACATCTTTTGCCTCAGCAATAATTTCTACATTCTTGCAATATCGAAGGATATAATTGCTTAAGGTTTCCCTCGCAGCAGACTCATCGTCGGCGATTAATGCTCTTAGTTTTTGTATCATACCTCTTCTTGTTGTAAAATAAAGGGCACCGATATGCGCACCAAGGTGCCGGCTGCATTCCCATTCTCTTCTAGGTCTAGAATAGAAACATTCAAACGGGTACCATGCATTTTATTTAATAATTCTATGCGTTCCTTGGTGTTTTTTATTCCAGTACTTTGATAGGTTTTCTGATGATCGGTCTTCAATGCTGCAGATTTTTTACGTCCAATTCCATTGTCTTTTACCGTGCAATAGAGCAAATCATTTTCAGTGAATATTCTAACATTCAGAATTCCCTTTTCTTCTTTATACCTAAGGCCATGCCAAATGGCATTTTCGATATAAGGCTGAATAAGCATAGGGGGTACACGAATAATTTCAGGATCGATATCATCTGCTATTTCCAATTGATAATCAAACTTTTCTCCAAAGCGAAAATGCTCCAATTCTAAATAGATTTTCATGGTATCTACCTCGGTCTCTAAGCTCACAAAATCCTGATCACTATTGCTTAGCACGGTGCGCATCAACCGCGAAAAATCAGACAAATATTTATTTGCAGAACGTTCATCATTTTTGCTAATAAAATTATTGACACTATTTAATGAATTAAAAATAAAATGCGGATTCATTTGCGCACGCAAGGATTGCAATTTAATCTGCATATTCGCCCGTTGCTTCTGACGAATGTTGCGAATGAGCATATAGATTAAACCTCCAAAAACCAGCAAGGCCAAAGACAAGCCCCACACAATATAGCGCTGTCGTTTAATATCATTTTCTTTTTCTATTTGCGTAGCCAACAGCTTTTGAATACGCCCTTGCTGACGCAAAAATTCCTCATTCAACTCCAAATTGGCACTTTCATTTGCACCTTGCAAAGCCACCAAGGAGTCCATGGTATTGATGTATTCTTTGATGACTTTTAGCGCCTTGTCATACTGCCCCATCTCCTCATAGGCACGGGCCAATTCCTTTACGGACCGCTGTTTCTGGACCACATCTCCTTCCTTCAAAGAAACTGTTATGCTCTCATTTAGAAAAGGGATTGCCCTTTCTGGCTGCTGTGCTTGCACATAGGCAAAACCGAGGTTATGCGCAGCGCTAGCAACAATTTCCGGTGAGCCTCTTTTCAGACCTTCCTCACGCACATTCCACTGATAGGTAATATTCGCCTGATTATTACCCGTACTGGTGTAGGCCTTATTTAGGTTTTTTGCATTGAGCAACAACACTGAATCCGAGGCTGCGTATGAATTCTCTGCTGCTTTATTCAAAAAATTCACCGCTTGCAGGGTATCTTTATTTTCTAAATAATAATTCCCCAATTCGGTATAGATATCAATAACTTCTTGGTCCTTTTTCCCCTTGAAAGACTCCGATTTATACTTAGAAACCTCTGCTTTGCTGACCTTAGATTTTTTCGAATAGGCGGCCTTTTTTTCCGCATCACTTTCCCGCAGTGCATTCAATTTGCTTTTGGCCATTTCTAAATAACGGGCACTGTATGCTGAATTCTTTGTGTCCTTCAGCGCGTTAAAGCCATCCAAGGCCAATTGAAAATACTGCTGTGCTCCAGCATAATTGCCCGAATTGAAATACAGCATCCCCATAGAATTGTATGCTTGGCATTGGGTACGCTGATCTTTTTCTTTAATGCTTTTCTCCAAAGCTGCAGCGGCGTAAGACATACTGCGCACAGGACTCGTAAGTGCAGTGCTGTTGGCCAGATTTACCAACTCTGCAGGCGATTTGCTACTGATTTCTGATGAGGTAGCGGTATCTGTTTTATCTACCCGGTATGTCGTATTTCCTGCTTGCCCCAATACCTTATTCATGTCCAACAGATTGCAACACAGCATTAAAAAAAGCATGCGCAGCACAGTTATGGTTGGAGGAAAAATCAGTTTAGACACTTGGTATTTTAAACAAAAATACGGCCTATTTTTTTTCTGCATCTCAAAATCGGTGGGTTTTACCCTAAGATTTGACATGAACACCCTCAAGTCTGTGGCTTTTGCTCATCGAAAAGGGCATTTCACGAAATAGGAAGACAAAAAAAAGGCCGTCTATCGACGGCCTTACTATACAATAAGTTTATTTATGGTTTTGGTTTGGTTGGGATTTGCACATCCTCAGCAGTTGTGGTCGCTGCTGGTTTTGCGCCTTGTCCTTTACCTGGAGTAGTTTTGGTACCGCTGAAAGAAGCTGCAACCAAGGATACTACCACCAACGCAATAGCACCGGCCCAAGTTACCTTTTCTACGATATCTGTAGTTTTCTCAACGCCGAATATTTGGTTTCCTTGAGAGAAGTTAGAGGCCAATCCGCCGCCTTTTGGGTTTTGAACCAACACAACTAGCATGAGTATGATGGCGATGATGATTCCGAGTATGAGTATCCAGGTCATAATTGATGTTCTTTTTTGATGTTATCGATAAGGCCTGCAAAGTACGTACTTTTTTCGGGAAATTTCAACATGAGCTTTTCATAAATTCGAATGGCCCCGGCAAAGTTCTCTTGCTTGAGGTAAACACCTGCTAATGTTTCAGTTACGATCCCATCAGGCAGGGTTTCACTGCGCTTGGCAGATTCTATGGGGTTGAAAAAGGTAGCAGCGGGCTTGCGGATACTGGGCTTGGCTTTGATAAAACGGTCGATGAGATGCATTTTAGTATCTGCAATCTCTTCAGGCAGCACTGCAACTTGCTCCTGCGCTGCCTCTTCGTGAAAGGTAGGTTTGCTAAGCCATGAGAAAAAGTCGGTAGGCGCAGCCGTATCCGGCGCATCAGCGGGGAAATAATCCTCAATATTGTAGCCACCCGCAGTGTAAAGTATAGGCGCTGTGGCAGCCACTTTTGTAGGTGCTACTTCATCTTCAGCTGCTTTTTCCTGCACCGGCACAAGCATTAAATCAGGCAAATCAGACCAATTGTCTGCGCTTGCTTTCTCTTCAAACAGCACAGCAGATTCCGTTTTGGACTCTCTCGACACCTCAAATTCTTGTATTTCTTCAAACACCTCGAGCTCCATATCCTCAGAAGTCGCGGGCTCTATGATGCGGCTTGTAAACTCAGGCATGAGCAGATCCAAGGCATCTTCCAATGCATCTGTTGCGGGTGAATGTTCTTCAAGTGGCTCCGTTTCAACCGCTATGGCTGTTTCTTCCGTGGCGATTTCTTGCGCTGGCAAGATGGCTTCCTCCTCCACTGCTAGTGCTTCCACTTCTGGGACAAGGACCTGTTCAGGCGGGGCTGCGATTTCTGCTTCTTGCGGTACATGTTCCAAGGCTGCGGTTTCTTCAGATTCCACTGCAGCAACTTCAAGGACCTGTTCTGAAGGGACAGACTCAGTTTCTACTTTGACTGCCGGTGTTTGATGGATGTAGGCGTGGAGCCAGCTTCTATTAAACGTGCGCAAGGCTGCTTGGTGCAGATTCTCTTCCATTCGATAATCCTTGTGCAGGGCATAATAATGTCCCAACAGGGTATAAGGCAGAGAAAAGTATGGAAATTTACGGGTGAGTTCTTCCAATTCGCGCGCATCCGCGGCATTGATTTCATGCGGAAATTGGGCGATATGAATCAGTTTTTCTTGGTTCACCACTCTAATGCAGTTGCTGCAAATATTTGCTGCACAATATTATCGCATATCTCCGAAGACAAATCATTTTCTACAGAAGAAAAATCTTTTGTGGCGTCATAGGTGCGAAAAAATGAAAAATCACGGGTAAAGTTTTTAGTCTCATCCACCGTATTTTCAAAATTCACTTTCACCGTAATGGTAAATTGGTTTTGCGCAGCAGCAGCAGACTGATCGATAATGGCGGGTTCAATTTTGTATTCGCGTATCGCACCACTAAACTGCCAATGCCCATTTTCATTCACCAAACCCAATTTGGTTTCAGATTGAAATTTGGTTTTTAATTTTTCAGTAAAATCCAAGCTCAATTTCGGATTGATAATTTGGGCTTCATTGGAGAACATAGCCACAGAAAATGTTTCAACTTCAGTGGGAATATTGGACCCCTTAAAATTGTATACTCCACATGCGGTGAGCAGCAGAGCCAGTGGCATCCATTTAATCCAATTCATATTGTTTAATTTTACGATACAGGGTGCGTTCTGAAATTCCCAAATCTTGTGCCGCCTTTTTTCTGCGTCCTTTATTCTTGGAAAGGGCTTTCTTGATCATTTCCAATTCTTGGGTCTCCAGACTGAGGTCAGAACCATCTGCTTGCAAAGATACAGTCTCCACATAATCCGCATCATCATCATGAGGCATACTTTGAATAATCAAAGGGGCTGGCTCCTCATGGCTTCTTGCTTGAATTAAGGTTTGCTGCGACTCATACATAGGCACTGCGGGTGTTACCGGAACTGGCACAACCTGCGGACTTTCCGTTCTGCCTTCAAGCAGTCCGAATACTACCTTTTTCAAATCATTCACGTCTTTGCGCAAATCTATGAGCACCTTATAAAAGACATCGCGTTCACTCATCCCTTCCGCATAGCCGTCGGTCTTACCCAACAGCATGGG
>JBEIRK010000019.1:0-24353 GCA_040376005.1 Flavobacteriales bacterium | reverse complement strand
CCTGTAACCGCAACAGGCGTTTTCAAATCCAAGATGTAATTTCCTGCAACCGATATGAGTGAATCACTATTGAAAATGAGTTTTCCGGGAAGGTTTTTGCCTTTTTGCTGATCCCAAATACCGATACGAAACGGGCGACCTGTAATCGCAAAATTCACCGTTATTTGATTCAAACTTTTGGCACTTGATGAATAAAAACGCGCCACAAAATCCCCGGTAGTTCCATTAAAACCTATACCACCAGGAGAAGGCGATTGCGTTATATCGCGGTAGGAATAAATATTTTCATTGTTTAAACGCACAGAAAAGGCCGAATCGTTCTTCGCATTTTCATCATACATGATGGCCGCATATACACTATCAGTGCCTTTCTTTTTGGGATTGAGACTGGGAATGAGAAAGAAATCTTGTTTACCCGCAGCCAAATCTAATGTCGTGCTATCTCTGTCTTTGTTCACACCCTTAAGCCAGGTGTGTATTGCCACATTTTTAGCGGCCTTTTTACCTACATTTCGCACCAGCACCCGCACGCTGTCTGGATTTCCTAAAGGCACTGGAAGTTTGCCTAATGAGTACACGCCCAGCACCATCAAATCCTTGTTATTACGAGGATAATTTAAAATAATACTCGGATGGTAATCATTGCTCAAGCTGAGACTATCCTTCAATACCGTATCTCTCAAATATTTCGTTTGATTCGGCCCCAACCCGTTTAAAGTGCTGCCGGTTTCAAAATAGAAAAATACATTCCCGGGTTGAGTGGCTGTTTGGCTATACTCCACAAAGAGGAGTAAATTCTCGCCTTTTAAAGAATCATAATAGTAAGGGGCGCTAAATGGAATGGTGTGATATCCTTCTGCTGTGCCAATGTCTGCAGGATTTTGATTGTACACAAGTTGGCTTCCAGCAATTTGGCTAGACCAAGAAATAGTACCTGAACCAAAATCACTTAAAGCAGTATTGCCAATCCATATTTTAAGATTGCAATTGCTGTTTGTTGCAGCGCCTGCAGACCTACGGAATTCTATGTTAATAATTGAGTCACGATGACGCAAATCCCCCAATACCGTTTTCGGATATATATAGGCAAAACGGCTGTTGTATTTTGCCAGATTGGTACTTGCAGTGAATGGACCGCCAATGTTACTGAGATAACTTCCATCCCCTATCTTCGCATATTGACCCTTTAAAACCAAACTGCTGCTAAGCAAACAAAGCAGTCCCACAAGTATTTTCCGCATATAACAAATGTAATCATTTGAAACCTCTTGGTCAAATCACTGCTATTTTTTTTGATGAAAGGCTGACATAGTCTTTATTTTGCAGTGCCTTGAACTACACAGAACTCTCAAACCTCATTCGCCAAAAAAGCAGCTATCTCTGCACTGGCCTAGATACCGAAATGGGCAAACTCCCCGCGGGCATTGAACGCAATGGCAATGGACTCTTAAAATTTAACAAAGCCATAATTGAGGCAACCTTGCCCTTCAGTGCTTCCTACAAAATCAACACTGCCTTTTACGAACAATACGGCTGGGAAGGATGGCAATGGATGGAAGAAACCCTCTCTTATTTGCCTGATTCTGTATTTCGCATTGCCGATGCCAAAAGAGGCGACATAGGCAATACCTCTACAATGTATGCTAGGGCATTTTTTGAACGCATGAACTTCGATGCAGTTACTGTAGCACCCTATATGGGAGAAGATAGCCTGCGCCCATTCCTAGAGTTTAAAGACAAGTGGATTATTTGCCTGGCCCTAACGAGCAACGCAGGTCACGCCGATTTCCAAAAAATAGAATCCAACCAAAAGCGCTTGTACGAAACCGTAATCGAACGCGTATGCCGCTGGGGCAATGAAGAAAATCTCATGTTTGTTGTGGGTGCCACGCGCGCAGAAGATGTAGCCCATATCCGCAGCCTCATACCAAATCATTTCTTACTTGTACCCGGTGTGGGTGCCCAAGGTGGTAGCTTGAAAGATGTCAGTGCGGCAGGACTCAATGCGCATTGTGGCCTATTGGTAAACTCCTCTCGGGGCATTTTATATGCCTCAAGCCACGAAGATTATGCATCAGCAGCTGCTGCTGAAGCCCAGAAACTGCAGGGCGAAATGCAAAGCTACCTCAAGTAAATCTTATTTGACGTTTGCAGCGCAAAATCAAAACTTAAACTTGATGTTGTAAGAGGTGCTTTTGTCTTCGTAATACAAATAAAAATGGGTACTGCTAAAGTACGCCAAACGAAACTCATGAACCCTTCCTGCACCTGTTAAGTCACCATGAAGAATAATGTTTCCGCCTTCGTTGGTCACGCTGTCTAATTTCAACTCTCCACCGATTAACTGCGAAGTTAAATCTGAAGAACTGCTCCATAACTTATTCTCCTCCACAGCGGCAAATTTGGTTTTGGTGCCAATGCGGTTCATGAAGCTGTCCATATTAGGCAATACATTGGAATAAGATACCCCCGAAAGGCTAGTTTCTGTAGTTTGCCCCGATTGAAATTGAGATGCTTGAATATTTCCTTGACTCCTTTGATCGGTCAAATAAACAATGTTGGCTCCCATCATGGCAGCTACAATTTTCATTTTCCGGTAGGCTCGTTCTTTTACTCTCTCTTGGTTCGAAATTGTAGTAGTGCCTTTTGCTTTTGCACTCACATCTCCAATCTTATACAACCCCTTTATCTCTGACTCCACTTCTGTAATAGTCACATTCTCAAAGTCTTCCACACAGGTTACCTTCTTATAAGAAGATGCCTCGGCAAACACCTGCACTCGGCCACTCTTGAAGACTATTTTTTGAACGGTATTCTTGTACACCGTATTGATCAATTCCTCGTTGGGATAGGTAAATTTCACTGCGTCAGGTGTGATTTCTTTTACAGAACAGGCAATTTTCTCATTATTCGAAAAAATGGTGTCCGTCTGCGCTGCCAATGCCCCTGCAAATAAGGCTACAAATGTGGTAATTATCTGTCTTTTCATTGTTTATGCTTTTTTCTATACAAAAAGTATACCTTTTTCTATCTCCCATCCCCCAAATCCATTGGAAAGAATTTCCCAACACATCGCATTTTGGTCATTTTTTTGTCATGCACCCAGAAAACATCAGGCTACAGCCTAATTTTGAGATTGTATTGCCAACCTCGCATTATCATCTTTTCTAATCACTAAGCTGCGTCATTTAACGCAGCCCCTGCTTCTTTTAGCCCTGCTGCTACCTGCTGCATCTTATGCACAAAGCACTGCAGATACAGCCGATTACCCTTACTGGATTGAAATGGCGCAAGATCCTACTTGCAATTTTTACCAAACCGAACATGCCTTTGAACTGTACAAAGCCAAGCATCCTGGAAAGCACCAAGGATATAGCGTATTTGAACGCTGGCGCGAAATACAAAAGTACAATCTAGATTCCTTAGGCTATCCCCTTCAGCCAAATCACAACTTTGAATCTTGGGTACAATACAATGGTGGAATTGAGCCGCCAGCAGCGCATTTAACCTTTAGTGGAGCATGGGAAGAAAAGGGCCCCAAAGGGCTACCCGTGTCAAAAACCGATTATCCTCTAGGAACAGGGCGCATTAATATCTTTGCATTTCACCCTACCGATTCGGCGAAAATGATTATCGGCGCACCCGCAGGTGGCGCTTGGAAGACTGAAGATTATGGAAAAACATGGACACCCATGGTAGACCATATTCCTGCCTTAGGCGTCAGTTCAATTATCTGGGATTGGAGCAATGACCAACATATTATCCTAGGTAGCGGTGACCGAGACTTTACTGATGCACCAGGCTTGGGAATTTTTACAAGTAAAGATGGCGGTAAATCGTGGACACGCAATACCTCTGTTATGCAAAATGACAAGGTGCACTCCATGGTTCAAAATCCCGTGAATCCCAAATCCATGATTGTGGTGTCAAATACAGGTATTTGGAGAACCTATGATGCCGGAACCAATTGGAAACTTGTATACGGCAATGCGAATTTTAAAGAATTGCGCTACAAACCGGGAGACACCAATATCGTATATGGCTGTCTTGCAGGTCAACTATGGCGCAGCTTAGATGGAGGTGAAACCTGGGAAAATCGAAGTTATGACACCACATCTGGACTGCCCAAACCCAGCACGGTCGGCCGCATGCTCTTTGCCGTGTGTAAGCAATTCCCATCTTATGTGTATGTAGTCTCTTCTCAAAGCAATTTTGAGGGATTTTATCTGTCCACGGACAATGGAACTACCTTCCGTCGCAAATGCAATTCCAACTCGCCTGATATTCTCCAAGGACAAATGTTCTACAACCTTGCCATGGCCACCATGCATGACAGCGGCCATATTGTATATGCCGGAGGTATTAATGTTTGGATGAGTCGCGACACGGGCGCTACTTGGAAACAAGTTGGCGAGTGGTCTGGCTATGCCAAAGTTCCCGTATTGCACGCTGACCAACACTGGATGCAACAACATCCCATTACCAAAAAACTCATTGTAGCCAATGATGGTGGCTTGTTTATGAGAGAAAAGAATGGATCTTGGACAAGCCTGAACGGAAATCTCGGAATTAGTCAAATCTACCGCATTGGCCAAAGCCAATTGCGCGCTTCACGGGTAATCGCTGGGTATCAAGACAATGGCAGTGGCATTTTCGATTCCAAAAATGGATCCAACCCTTGGACATTGGATATGGGAGCTGACGGCATGGAATGCCTCTTCGACCCTGTGGATTCGACGAAATGGTATGGCAGTATATACTGGGGAAATATTCAACGAAATGGCGCAGGTTTTGTAAACTATACAGGTGACAATTTCCCATGGATTACTCCCTTTACCTTGCACCCTACTGCGCCCTCCACAATGTTCATAAGCGGCAGAAATGTTTGGCGCCACAGGAATATTAATGGCACTGTAACTACTGGATGGGAAAAACTGACCAATGCCACCATCGGCACCGCATTTGAAATGCACCTATGCCGCGTAAAACCCAATATTCTTTACTACACCCGAGGCACCAACATGCTATTTCGTACCCGCAACAATCTTGCAAATACCGTGCGCTGGGATACCCTTATCCTGCCTGCCTCTGTTGGCTATGTGAGTGATATGGAAACTTCGTACCTCGATTCCAATATTATCTATGCCATCAGCAAGAACAATACGGTAGTTGTGAGCTATGATTTTGGTAAATCATGGTCAAATTACGGCAATGGCTTGCCAAGCGGCACCATCTACTCCTTGGTTTCGGATAAACAAGCAAAACGCGGCCTATACTGCGGCACCGCCAACGGAATATTTTACCGCGATAGCAGCATGAGTTCGTGGATTGCTTTCTCGGATGGACTGGCACTAAATGCCAATATCCAAGAAATGGAAATCTACTACGACAAAGAAGATACCCGCAATAGCAGAATTAGCGCAGCAACCTATGGCAGAGGACTCTGGCAAAGCCCGCTGTACATTTCTTCAGAAACACCGGTGGCAGACTTTACCTGCGACACCCTGCTTTGCTTGGGTGAAAACACCACTTTCATCGATGCCAGTATTCGGCAACCTGAATCCTGGCAATGGACCATCTCCCCTGCCCAATACACGCTACTCAATGGAACCACACTTGCTTCTCAAAACCCACAAATTCGCTTTAATAAAACGGGAACATATACCGTAAAGTTGCTCGTAAAAAAATCGGGATATGGCTTTTCGACACTGACCAAAAAGGCGCATATTAAAGTATTGAGCATGCCCAAAATCGCCCGACTTTCAGGTGCTGATTCCCTGTGCGCCGGCGATAGCACCGATTTGATTCTAGACGGTGGCACGGGTGTATACTCTTGGGCACCTGCAACAGGCGTGCAGGATCTTGGAAACAAACGCTATCGGGTAAAACCCTCACAAACCGAAGTGTATTCGGTCTATTCCAACAATGCCGCATGTTTTGATTCATTGAAGTATACACTGCGCGTGAATCCTATTCCTGACGCAACCATCTTAGGCCCGGATAGCAACTGCGCAGGTGCTCCATTGCTTCTTACAGGGCGCGGTGCCAGCGATTATGAATGGTTCTATACTGGTGCTTTCACGGCCAATGATTCTATATTCAAAACCCGTATCTCCAGTGATGCGGATATTATGCTCATCGCTTCGCGCGCTGGTTGCACAGATACAGCCAGGAAACAGATCGTTTCAGTGCCCGTGTTGAACGCCGTACTTTCTGGACCCAAGCAATTATGCGAAGGCAGCAGTGCGGTGCTGCTCGCAAATGGAGGCAACCAATTTCAATGGTTTCCTTCCACTTATATCGATGCTGTTACAAGCAATACCGCGCGCACAACACCCAATCAGGACTACCGCCAATACCTCATCGCCAAATCCCTAGGATTTTGCCCCGATACTGCATTCTGGGATATCGATTGGATAGAAAAACCCCATGTTTCCATAACACCCGCAGATACTTCGCTGTGCGAAGGAAGTCAGGTCTCACTCAAGGCCATAGGGGGCAGTGCTTTTTATTGGTACGAAAACAACATACTTAAAACCACCGCAGCCAATTGGACATTTACACCCTCAGCAAGCAGTATCTATACACTTATTTCAACCCTTGACACGGTTTGCACGGACTCCAGTATTGCTAAAATTAGCATCACAAAATCCCTCATTCAGCCACTACCAAGTACCCTTTCTGCTTGTGAAGGTGACAGCCTTTTGTTGGATGGATTGAACCCGGGTGCTCAATATCGTTGGAATACGGGTGACAGTAGCCAATCCCTTGTTGTCAAGTCACAAAATACTTATATTATTTATTTAAGTAACGGCCCTTGCACATTATCTGACAGTTGTTTGGTGATTTTTAATACCCTTCCTACTCCTACTGTAAAATGGCTCGAACCCACCCTTGAAACACAGCGATATTCACGCTATCAATGGTACCGAAATGGGTTTAAAATTCCTTCCGAAGACAAGCAACAATTGGAAGTTTTGGAAAGCGGATACTATCAAGTATCTGTGATTGACAGCAACGGATGCGAAAACATGAGTGATTCGTTTCTTGTGGACTTAAGCACAACCGAATATAAAATCTACCCCAACCCAACGGAAGATATGCTGTTTATCGAAGTGCCTAAGGACTTGGCAAGTCCTAGTATCTATGTATACAATGCCATTGGAGAACGTGTGATCCAACAAGCCTTGACCGCGGGTAAGAAAAACACCATTTTCATGGGTGCTTTTAGCCCAGGCATATACTTACTCAAGGATGGCAAAGGATTTTCAGCCAAAATCCTAAAGCTTTAGGCATAAAAAAAGGCTTCCGAAGAAGCCTTTTTTGGATGGTTACATTTAATCCGAAACCCTTAAGGCTTCTTAATTTCGATTCCTTCTTTGCTTGCCTCAACAGAGCCTTTATCCGTTTTGATTTCGGCACCATTTGGATCCACATTGATGGTAGTTCCTTCTTCAGGAGCAGGCGCTATTGTAGCTTCAGGAGCAGAAGTAGCTGCAGGCGCTGTGGCTGCAGTATCTTTTGTTGCAGCAGTATCTGCCGCTGCTGAGTCTGTTGACCCGCTGCAAGCGGCAAATAATACCACTGCAGTAATGCTTAAAATAAGGTTGATCTTTTTCATTGCTTCGCTTCAATGTGCCAAAAATAAGTGCTGCCTACCTAATGCCCAAATTATTTAAAAGAATTCAAGCGATTCAATCAAATATTAGAACTTAATGCGCCTCAAGCCAGCTTTGGCCAGTGCCCGCTTCTACCAAAACAGGCACATCCAATTTCATTGCATTTGACATGTATGACACGATGAGTGGCTTAACCAAATCTACTTCGCCTTTAGGAACATCAAACAACAATTCATCATGCACTTGCAGTATCATTTTGGTTTGTAAGTCGCTATTTTTTAACCACTTATGAATATCTATCATCGCCATTTTGATCAAATCTGCCGCGCTGCCTTGTATGGGTGCATTTATGGCGTTGCGTTCTGCAAATCCGCGTACTGTGGCATTCTTCGAATTGATATCTCTTATATAGCGCCTGCGTCCCATGAGGGTTTCAACATAGCCGTGCTGACGTGCAAAATCTTGGGTAGTATCCATATAATCCTTTATACCGGGGAACTTGCTGAAGTAGTTTTCTATAATCTCCTTGGCCTCGCCCCGAGGAATTCCAATACGCTGGCTTAGGCCAAATGCTGAAATACCATAGATTATTCCAAAGTTTACCGTTTTGGCGCGACGCCTCATTTCTTTATCTACCTCATCCAAGGTAACCCCCCAAACCCGAGCCGCAGTGGCAGTGTGAATGTCCAAGCCATCGCGGAAGGCTTCAATCATGCCCTCGTCCTTACTTACATGGGCAATGATGCGCAATTCTATTTGACTGTAATCCGCACTTAGCAATACATGGTTCTCATCTCTGGGTATAAAAGCCCTGCGCACCTCTTGTCCCCTCTCTGTGCGAATAGGTATGTTTTGCAAGTTTGGATTGTTGCTACTTAACCTTCCAGTAGCCGCTACCGCCTGATTAAAGCTAGTATGCAATCTGCCCGTTCCAGGGTTTATGAGTTCGGGTAAAGCATCCACATAGGTGCCTTTCAACTTTTGAATTTGACGGTAGTCCAAAATCTGACGCACAATTTCGTGTTCTGCTGCCAATTCAACTAAGGTTTCTTCATCTGTCTGGTACTGACCCGTCTTTGTCTTTTTGGGTTTATCTACCAATTTCAAATGGTCAAACAGAATTTTCCCAACCTGCTGTGGCGAAGAAATATTGAACTCTCCACCGGCCATTTTGTAGATTCCCGCTTGTATATCGTTACAAGAGTCAGCCAATTGCACGCTGTACTCCTTCAAGAAGTTGCTGTCTATCCGAATTCCCTCTTTTTCCATGCCACACAACACAGGAACCAAGGGTATTTCAATTTTTTCGAAAACATTGAATACTTGTCTGTTATCCAATTCTGTTTTCATTTTCTGTTTAAGCTGAAGTGTAATATCGGAATCCTCGCAGGCGTATTCCTTGATTTTATCCAGTTCCACATCTGCCATGTTGCCTTGATTTTTCCCTTTTTTACCGATTAAGTCTTCAATGCTCACCGGCTTATAATTCAAATAAGCCTCACTCAATGCGTCCATGTTGTGGCGCATATCGGGTTCTACCAAATAGTGGGCAAGCATGGTGTCAAACCAAGGTCCGCTAATTTCAATGCCATAGCGGCCCAATACCTGCATATCATACTTCAGGTTTTGGGCTATTTTTAGCTTCTCACTTGAAAAAATACCTTTAAATTTCTCTAAACGCTGCTTGGCCGCTTCAAAATCCCTAGGAAATGGAACATAATATCCTTTGTGAAACTCTGTGCTAAAGGACAAACCCACAATATCCGCGTCAAAGGCTACCAGTCCGGTAGTTTCTGTATCAAAACAAAATTCAGACACAGAGGACAGCTGTTGAATCAAGGCCTCAATTTCAGCATCAGTCTCTGCCACCCTGTAGTCGTGTACCGTATTTGCCAAGGTTTTAAAGTCGCGCTGCACAGGCTCTGCGGCTTCGTGGGTAGGTGAAGATGGCATATCAAATAGGCTGGCCTGCATGGGTTGCTCTGCCACTTCGCCAAAAACACGTTTGGTAATATTTCGAAACTCAAGCTCCTTAAACACCTCCATCAATTGCTCGGTGTGTTTTTCTTTCACAATCAAATCTTCAGGATGCAACTCTACAGGCACATCAATAATAATGGTGGCCAGTTGCTTACTCATCAGTGCCTGCTCACGGAAAGATTCAAAGTTCTCTTTCATCTTGCCCTTCAATTCATGGGTGTGCTCCAGAATATTCTCAATGCTACCATACTCCGCAATGAGCTTTTTTGCCGTTTTTTCACCCACACCTGGCACACCAGGGATGTTGTCCACGCTGTCACCCCATAGACCCAAGATATCGATCACCTGAGCTACGTCTTCTACTTCCCATTTTTTAAGAATTTCTTGCACCCCCAACACTTCATCAGGACTGCCCATTCGGCCTGGCTTGTAGATGTAAACATTATCGCGCACCAGTTGGCCATAATCCTTGTCTGGGGTCATCATATACACTTCAAAGCCTGCCAATCCTGCTTTCAAAGCCAAGGTCCCAATTACATCGTCGGCTTCAAAGCCATCCATCTTTATCACAGGAATATTGAAACCCTCAATGATTCTATCGATGTAGGGTAAACTGCGTTTCAAATCCTCCGGCATTTCCTCGCGGTGCGCCTTATACGCCTCAAAATCAATGTGCCGTTGCGTGGGCGCAGCAGTATCAAAAACCACAGCAATATGCGTAGGCTTCTGTTTAGACAGCACGTCCAGCAGGGTATTTGTAAAACCAAACATGGCACTGGCATTTAAACCAAAAGAAGTAATCCTAGGATTCTGCTGGAAGGCAAAATAGGAACGGTAGACCAATGCCATACCATCGAGCAAAAAGAGTTTCTTATCCGACATTAGGGTGTAAATTTACTTATTTTCTATGCCGAGTTTGCGGTTAATCGCGAATATTCATACAAAAAACACAGCCCTACAAGAAACACCGTGAGCCACGGGGTATTCAAAATTGCATTTGAGATGCCAAGAAGTATCTTTGAAATTACTTATGCCTATCCATGCAGCCTACATAGGCGCCATCCCAGAAGTCTCTCACAAGGTGACTGAATTGATTAAAACCCATTTTAAAGACATTGCGGTGATTGCCAATATGGACAATCCAGAGGAAACCATTGAACTGATTTACCACCTAAACTTAGATCTCATTATCATGGATATCGACTTTCCCAACCACCCCGAAAAGGATATCCTGCATTTGGTGCCGGAGAAATACGCAGACAAAACTGTGGTTATCAGCGATGACCCGCGCAAAGCAGTCGCAGCCATGCATAAAGGCATACTCGACTTTATCGAAAAACCTGTGTCTATGGATTCTATGCAACAGATTGTGACCCACTTTAAACAACATCTAGAACATGAACAAGCCCTCAATAGTATTGTGAGTTTTGATAGAATTGTGGTTAATAGACATGATAAAGCCTACTTACTTGAGCTCGATTCTATCTTGCACTTCACCGCTGATGGGGCTTACACCCAAATCTTTATCTCAGGGGATAAACACATAAGCAGCAGCAAACCCTTGGGTTATTATCGCGATTTGCTGGAGAACAAGAAGAACTTTGCCTATTTAAACCGCAGCCTCATTGTCAATATACAAAATATTAAAGAGATTGTAAAGGAAGAAGGGGAAGGCACCGTGATTCTCAAAGACAACTCAAGACTCGAAGTTTCGCGCGCCAGCAAAAACAAACTGATGCAAATACTCAACGATTTGCAAAGCCATAGTCTATAAGTGAACCAAAACACTTGCCTCCTTGTTGCGGTTCATAAAGTATTCTTCCATTTCATCAACTATTTAGTTACTGCCACTTAGTTTCCGCTTTTCGGAAATATGACTTCTGTTACTTTCGCATTACAGTTGTGAGAGAATCTTTAGAGTGGCGCAACTGTCTAAACATAGACCGTATGTAGCGGCTTAGATCTTACCCATGGGGGATGGCAATGTCATCCCCCTTTTTTATACATCAGAAATACAACAGGTAATAAATCAATAAAAAACCCTGTCATATAAAATTTTACCACGCTGTATACTATTCTGCAGCAGCTTTTTTAAATTACCAAAGCCCACTTTTACTTTGAACCTCTTAATTACACCATAGCCCATGGAAATCCTCTATAACATACCCCCATTTCTCATTATTATTCCCCTAGGATTGCTTATTGGCATTGTGCTCATTGTTACGGTCAAAGACAAGAAAAACAGCGATTCTTAGCACCGAATAATAAGACGTACTGCTCCCTGCTCAAAAGGAAGGGGCTTTATACTAAATTTACGCCCTTATGTTTCCCATACGCATTGCCCTTAGCACCCTAGCCTTCTCACTGAGTTTTTCTGCCTGCGCAGTCCTTGGTAAGAAAAATCCACCGAATCCCGAAACCTGCACGCGTGTGCAAAATCAAGCCTACCAGGTGGTACTCGACAGTGCTAAAGTTTCTGGCACTGTACTCATTTTCGACCCCCAATCAGAACAGACATTCTCAAATAACTTTGACTATGCTTCTATGGGCTTTTCACCCGCATCTACGTTTAAAATCCCCAACACCCTTATCGGACTTGAATTGGGATTGCTGCGGTCTGAAGACGACGTCTTTCAATGGGATGGCGTGAGCAGGTGGAATGAAAACTGGAACCAAGATTTACCGCTGAGAGATGCTTTCCGCTTTAGTTGTCTGCCTTGCTATCAGCAGCTGGCGAGAAAAATAGGGTATGACAATATGCAAACTTGGCTCGAAGCCTTTCAATATGGCAATATGGATTTTGACAGCAGCGAAATTGACCAATTTTGGCTTACAGGAAAGTCTAAAATTTCTTGCTTTCAACAAATCCAATTCCTGCAGCAAGTGCAAGAGAAGCAGTTGCCTGTGAAGTCCGAAAGCCGCAACACCCTGCTGCGGGTTATGCTTTCAGACAGTACGAGTGAATTTGAATTGCGGGGAAAAACAGGTTGGTGTACCCAGGACAGTATAGACTATTTGTGGTATGTGGGGATACTAGAAAAAGGCCGAAAGCACTATTATGTAGCATTACAAGTAACGCCCAAACCTGATATTGAAGCGCGTAATCTAGCTACCGTGCGAAAAGAAATCGCCTTGGAATGTTTCCGCATACAAGGCTTTATTAAGGAATAAAAAAGCGGATGTGGCCTTGCCACACCCGCTTCTATCAGAAAGTAACAATAAGGTTATTGAACAGCTACGATGTTCATTTCAAGCTTAATTTCTTTGCTTACAATACCGTTTTTCGCGGTTTGTTGCGCAGCTTCAGACAAGCTCATTTTTTCTTTGTCGTAGTTGATTCCCCAATCCAAACGATTGATAATCACACTACCCTTTGCAACCAAACCCGCTTCGTTGATATCCACTTTGGCAGGGAAAGTAACGCTGCGAACAGAATCTCTGATGGTTAAGTTACCTGTAATTTCATGGCTGAACTCGCCTGAAGCTTTCGCCTCAACTTTAGAAATTTCAAATTTTGCAGTTGGGAATTTTTCAACGTTGAAAAAATCATCCGCCTTCAAATGGCCTTCCAACATGCCTTTGCTCTCCGCATCAAGTTGGTCGGTGGTAGCCAAACTCTTCATATCGATTACAAAACTACCTGCAGTTAAGTTTCCACCTTCTACATGCAAGGTACCTTCTGTAAGCGCCACGGTACCTGAGTGCTGTCCTGCACCTACCGCCTTAGATCCAAACCATGTCAAGGTGCTTTTCGCTGCATCTACTTTGTAGTTTACTGCGCCTTCACCAGCTTTTGCAGCTGAGTCTGCCGCACCCGCTTCTGTAGCGCCGCCGCCGCATGAGGCCATGGCCACTGCCGCCGCCAATATGCCTGTGTACAATACTATTTTTTTCATGTTTATGCTGCAAATATACATTTGTTTAAACATAAGTTGTGTAAACAAATTAAAGATTTTTGTAATTTTTTAACTACCCTTATTTAATATATTGATATTCAATCTATTAAACTTAGTCTATTTTCCTCCTCCACTGACCTTTTTTCTAATTCTAAGGGTTTTCGATTAAAATGAGAAACTATAAAACATCTAAAGCCTGCACTTTGTTTCTTTGCAACATGGAAACCCGACTTGCCAAACTCACAAAACAGACCCACCTCATCGGCCATCTCGAAGGCATTTCTTTTTTGGTATTGCTGGGAATTGCCATGCCATTAAAATATATGATGGACATGCCCAAGGCGGTGACAATTGTAGGTATGTTGCACGGCGTATTATTCGTTGCCTTCGCTTTTATGCTCTACCGCATGTTTGACGAAGCCCGCTGGTCAATAAAGAAATGCTTCATTGCTTTTCTGCTTTCCTTCGTACCTTTTGGAACTTTCTTTTTGCACAAACTCAAATAGATAAAACCTACGCTTGCCTGCAACAGGTGTGCAGTGTAAGACATAAAAAAAGGGGCATATGCCCCTTTTTTCGTTATTTCAATAGAATTAACTCAGACCGTCAATTTCTCCATTCACCAACTTAATTCTATTGGCTTGTGGGTCTTTTGGTAGACCTGGCATACGCATAATATCTCCCGCAACGGCCACAATAAATCCTGCACCCGCATTGATAACGATATCTTGCACGGTAACGGTAAATCCTGATGGGGTATTGCCTTTGCCAATATCGTCTGAAAAACTATACTGGGTTTTTGCAATACATACAGGCAATTTATCCCATCCGCGTTCCGCGTATTTGGCAATCTTGCCAGCAGCTCTAGAAGAGAATTTCACTCCATCACCGCCATATACACGCTTTACTACTTTGTCTATCTTTTGATCTATGCTGTCTGTAAGTTCATAGGCATGCTCTATGGGTCCTGAAGGTGTATTTTCAACCACATCTACTACAGTCTGTGCCAATGCAGCAGCACCAGCGCCACCATTTACAAAACACTCATTCACGGCGCTGCGCACCCCTTGGTCGGCGCACCACTTCATGAGGTAATCAATTTCTTCAGCACTGTCAAAACCATACTTGTTGATACTCACAACCAAGGCTTGACCGAAAGCTTTGATATTCTTAATGTGTCTTTCCGCATTTTTTAAACCTGCCTTCAATGCATCCATATTCGGATCACGCATGGTTTTTTCCGTAGCACCACCGTGCAGTTTCAATGCCTGGCAAGAAGCCACCATTACGGTACATTTAGGCGCCAAACCTGCGGTTCTGCATTTGATGTCCAAGAATTTCTCGGCACCCAAATCACTTCCAAATCCGCTTTCGGTAACCACATAGTCCGCCAAGCTCATGGCCATTTTGGTGGCAATTACAGAATTACAACCGTGTGCAATATTGGCAAAAGGACCGCCATGGATAATCGCAGGGGTATTTTCAGTGGTTTGCACCAAGTTTGGCAATATTGCATCTTTCAACAGCACTGCAATGGCTGGGCTAATTCCCAAATCCTTAACTGTAAAAGGAGATTTATCATTGCGGTAGCCCAACACAATGCTGTCTAATCTGCGTTCTAGATCTTCCAAGTCTTCAGACAAGCACAACAAAGCCATAATTTCAGAAGCAGGGGTAATATCAAACCCTGCTTCTTGAGGAATACCATTAGAGGCACCACCCAAGCCTGAAACAATATTGCGCAAACTGCGGTCGTTTACGTCGAGCACCCTGCGCCAAACCACTTGGCTCAGTGCCTGGTCTGTATTTCTGTTGTTGTATTGGTAGTTATCCAGCAGGGCAGCTATCATGTTATTTGCACAGGTAATGGCATGAAAATCACCCGTAAAGTGAAGGTTGATATCTTCCATAGGCAACACTTGTGCATAGCCACCACCCGCAGCACCACCCTTCATCCCGAAACATGGGCCTAGGCTTGGCTCGCGCAATGCTACGATGGTTTGTTTGCCTATATAATTTAGGCCTAAAGATAAGCCTACGCTAGTTACTGTCTTACCCACACCCGCTTTATTCGGCGTAATGGCAGTCACCAAAATAAGATTGCTATTCTTAAGCTTATCCGCATTCAGATAGTTCAGCGGAATTTTTGCTTTTGTCCTTCCATAAGGAATGATTTCATCCGGATTCAGACCCAATTTGGATCCGATTTCAGAAATGGGCTTCAAACTCGCATTTCTTGATATTTCTATATCTGATAACATGGGATGCAATAATAGGGAATTTCAACAATACCCCTCAACAACCCCCAAAATGAATGTGCCGATTTTTACACAATTGACAGGCGATTATCGTTTCTGATAATCTGATATCCGCTGTAAATCAAGGCAATGCCTATGAACTCAGTAACATACAGCACCTCTACATACCCAAATTTGGTAAAAGAACCGCCAATACCCGGTAACAAACCACCTAAAGCGATGAGGACATTGCCGTAAAATCGCGCCTTGAAATCTGGATTTGATGCATATTTAATCGATGAATACACAGCCCCACCGACCAAAAACACCAACCCATACACGTTAATAAAAGGCGTTATATATCGAATAAAGGTCCAATCCAAAATTTTTCCTGTCATACGCATGCCATCCATCTTTTCTGGATGCAAAGGCGACAACATCACCAACAATGCCGTAATCGATATAATGGCAACTAATGTTTGATTTAGGATATGGGCAATCCCTTTGCGCATGAGCAAATGCACCGTGCCCTGTGCTAAAGGCGCACCACCAAACAAGGCGCCAAATATATACCAGGCGCGAAAATTAAGATTGCTGTATCCAAACAGCGTATTGATACTCTCAGTAATGGTGCCTGCACCGAAGAAGAATACACCCAGCATCCACCAAAACACATGCAATGCGCCAGGTTTACTGCGCCAGTGCTTGTAAATAATTACAAAGAAGTAGGCACAAAATAGGGTTGTAAAAATGGGTATATAGTGAATCCACTGGAGCATGATGCCGCAAAATTAAGCCTATACAAGGCATACACAGCATATAAAAAGGAACTTTTGAAATCAGGCAGGCCCAATTCAAAAGTCCCTCTTACTCCAACAGATTTTTCTTTAGTATTTCAGTATTTCTAAGCGCGGACTGGAATAATATAAACGAAGCAGATAATCAGCGGAATCAATAATTATTTATACTTAAAAACAGACCATTATTCTCCATAATATTTGTCTGTTATTCTTCAATTAATGTTGTATTGCCCACGTTTTTGAAATACAATCTGCGGCAAGTTCAATACATTAAATTCAAAAAAAAGGCGGTATCGCGCCGCTACAACCCGCTACCCTTGCTGCCTTCCGGCCCTGGGGGAGTTAACGGGGAGCTGACCGTACCGCCGCTGCAAAGATAACAAACTTTTTGCATCCCCTAACCTTTCTTTAAGCTTATCCTAAAACCCAAAGCCTTTTTCTGTGTTAATTCTGTAATTTTGAACTCTCATGGACTCCAAAAATCTTGAATTTAATAAAAACGAAGACTTTAACCGCCTTGATTGGGATGCGGTAAAAGCCAAACTGCAAAAAATATATGAGGGTGGTGGCGCCAAAGCCGCAGCCAAGCAGCGCGAAAAAGGCAAAATGCTTTGCCGGGAACGTATCGATTATCTGCGCGACAAAGACAGCGCTTGGATAGAAATTGGCGCCTTTGCCGGCTATGAAATGTATCCTGAACAAGGCGGATGCCCAGCAGGCGGCGTTGTTGCAGGTATCGGATATGTAAGCGGGAAACAATGTGTGATTGTGGCCAATGATGCCACCGTTAAAGCGGGCGCTTGGTTCCCCATCACCGCCAAGAAAAACCTCCGCGCACAAGAAATCGCAATGGAAAACAGACTCCCCATTATCTACCTCGTAGACAGTGCAGGAGTATTTCTTCCTATGCAAGACGAAATCTTCCCCGATAAAGAACACTTTGGCCGCATGTTTAGAAACAATGCCATTATGAGCAGTATGGGCATCACCCAAATCGCTGCGGTAATGGGAAGTTGTGTTGCCGGCGGTGCCTACCTCCCCATCATGAGTGATGAGGCCCTGATTGTGGAAGGTACAGGCAGTATTTTCCTGGCAGGTAGCTATTTGGTAAAAGCCGCTGTGGGCGAAGACATTGACAATGAATCACTAGGAGGTGCCACTGCGCAAAGCGAAATTAGTGGGGTTATTGACGATAAATACCCTGATGACAAAAGCTGCCTGAATCATATCCGCTTTATCATGGATAAAATTGGCAGCTACGAAAAAGCAGGTTTTAGCCGCGTAAAACCAAAATTGCCCGCTGAAAGCACTGCAGAGATTCTGGGTATTTTGCCCTCCGACCGAGCAAAACCCTATAAAACCATAGATATTATTCACCGCTTGGTTGACAACAGTGAGTTTGAACCCTACAAGGAAAATTATGGTAAAACCATTATCTGTGGCTATGCCCGTATTGATGGATGGGCTGTAGGTATTGTGGCCAATAACCGTGAAATTGTGAAAAGCAAGAAACCTGGTGGCGCAACCGAAATGCAGTTTGGTGGGGTAATCTACAGTGATTCTGCAGATAAAGCCGCACGCTTCATTATGAACTGCAACCAAAAGAAAATACCCTTGGTGTTTCTGCAAGATGTTACTGGATTTATGGTAGGCAGCCGCAGCGAGCATGCAGGCATTATTAAAGATGGCGCCAAGCTTGTAAATGCCATGAGCAATAGCACCGTGCCTAAATTCACGGTAATTATGGGCAATAGCTATGGCGCAGGAAACTATGCTATGTGCGGCAAAGCCTACGACCCAAGATTGATCGTGGCTTGGCCAAGTGCAAAGATCGCAGTAATGGGCGGAGAGCAAGCTGCCAAGGTATTATTGCAAATTGAAGAAATGAGCCTGAAAGCCAAGGGGGAGACCATAACCCCAGAGGCAGAAAAAGAGCTGCTGGAAAAAATCACACAGCGCTACGAACGCCAAACCACGCCGTATTACGCCGCTGCAAGACTTTGGGTGGATGCCATCATCAATCCAACAGATACCCGCCAATGGATTAGCATGGGTATTGAAGCAGCTGAGCATGCTCCCGTTGAGAAGTTTAATGTAGGTGTGATTCAAACCTAATTTTCATTTTCATCGCTGAGAAATGAAGTTAAAAACGCTGCGCAATTCGCTTCTCGTTTTCCTTTGTATCTTACTTTCTCTTTACCTTATTCTGGTTGTTTCCTTTGGTGGCCTGGGCAGCGCAGCTCCAAATCCACTGCAGCAGCTTAATGCACCATTGGTATTTGCGCATCGCGGACATAGCCAATATCCAGAAAATTCTAAAGAAGCTTTTCAGGCCGCATTAAAACATGGTTTTACAGGTATAGAACTGGATATCCGGCTCTCTAAAGATGGCATTCCCGTAGTTTTTCACGATGCCCATGGGGATAGATTGTTGCATAAAAATATTGAAATTCACACTCAAAATGCAGCAGAAATTACCAGCCATTTGCTGCACCATAACGACAGCATTAGCGATTCACATCCCCTGCTGTTAGACGAGGTATTTGCAACCTTCAAAACCAATACCCTATTCTATTTAGACATTAAAATACCTAACGGCACAATGTATGAAAAAGTTCGCGATTGTATTCAAAAACACAAGCTGATATCGCATGCCATAATTGCATCCAATTCATATGAATTTCTGTTGCGTTTTAAATGGAACAATCCAAAATTCATGGTCATTCAAGAAGACCTGGATTCTAGAAACCAATGGACCTACCATCTCATCCCCAATGAACTCAAACCAGATTTTATTGGAGGATCATTGTTGCATGTAGACGAATCCCATGCCAAATGGCTCGAAAAAAACAACCTTGTGCATTCCAAAATCGTATATGATGTAAACACCGAAACGGTCCATTTACTCAAAAAATGGAAGCTAAACCACAGCATTCAAGACCTTTAGAGGGAATTGTATAAATCCCAGAAAGGGAATTCTCAAAAAGCATTATTTTTGCCGTAATGTCAAAACACGCTTATGTATTTCCCGGTCAGGGAAGCCAATTTGTGGGAATGGGTAAAGAAATGTATGAAACCAGCCCCTTGGCTAAAGAACTTTTTGATAGTGCCAATCACATTCTTGGCTTTTCCATTACGGAACTCATGTTCAATGGAACAGATGAAGACTTGAAGCAAACCAAGGTGACCCAACCAGCGATCTTTTTGCACAGTGTGATTCGCGCCAAACTCCTTGGCGACTTCAAACCCGACATGGTAGCAGGTCACTCTCTAGGTGAGTTCAGTGCATTGGTTGCCAATGGCACCCTCTCTTTTGAAGATGGTCTAAGATTGGTAAGCCAGCGCGCTATGGCCATGCAAGAGGCTTGTGAAATACAGCCTTCTACTATGGCTGCTGTTTTGGCTTTGGATGACGCTAAAGTAGAAGAAATTTGTAAATCAATAGAAGGTATTGTGGTACCTGCAAACTATAACTGCCCCGGCCAATTGGTTATTTCTGGTAGCATCGAAGCAGTAAACGCAGCTTGCGAGGCCTTGAAAGCAGCAGGAGCAAAACGCGCACTCGTGCTTCCCGTAGGTGGTGCATTTCACAGTCCATTGATGGAACCTGCACGCGAAAAACTTGCCGCTGCTATTGAACAAACCCATTTCTCAGACCCTTCTTGCCCAGTATACCAAAACGTTACTGCAGCAGCCGTTACCAATAAGGACGAAATACGCAAAAACTTAGTAGCCCAGCTTACTGCTCCAGTGCGCTGGACACAAAGCGTACAAGCCATGTATGCCGACGGTGCTACCAAATTCACCGAAATCGGTCCGGGCAAAGTATTGCAAGGTTTGGTAAAGAAAATAGCTCCGGAAGCCGAAGCGGAAAGCATCGGTTAACCTATGCATCCGCGGGTCGAAACCTATATTGAATCTGCTGACCCTAGGCATGCTCAAATGCTCTATGCTGTGCGTCAGGCCATTGTAGACGCACACCCTGCCATTTGTGAAAAGTTCATTTATAGCACTCCTTTTTACGCGCTTTTCTCCAATTTTTGCTACCTCACATTTAGCAAAAAACACCGGTGCTTCGTATTGGGTTTTACCCAGGGTTATCTCATGGAAGACCCATACCAGTGGCTCCGTGCAGATTCAAATCAAAAATATATTCGCCATATTTTTCTAAATGCGGCATCCTTAGAACAATTGCACATCATTCACGAATACCTGCAATTGGCAGTGCAATTGCAGTCCGAAAAAAAGATGAAAAAATAGGCCTTTTTTTGTACAGTAAATAAATTAGCGAATAATGGTTATAGAGCCGTGTACGGTTCTGTTTTTTACCTTTCCGCCAATTTCCTCTATAACGATTTGATAGAAATAATTTCCTTCAGGAACATCAGGACCGGTGTTGTTTACACGGCCGTTCCAACACTCAGCCAAGTCGTCTGACTTATACATCAGCTCGCCCCAACGGTTGTAAATTTTAATACTTGCTTTGTCACAAGCCTTGCTGAGACCTACAACTTGAAAACAATCGTTTTTAGCATCTGCATTCGGAGTAAATACATTCGCCAGAAATACCTCCTCTGCTGTGTCTTTATTTATGATTATAGGCTCCACCAAAGAGTCTTTACAACCCGTTTTGGGATTATCATAGGTCAACTTTAGGGTATATTTCCCAGGGGCATAGATATGTTTTAAGCTATTACCCGTAGCGGTATCTCCGTCTCCCAAATCCCAACGCACATTGCCAAAATCTTTTCCTTCTAAAGACAATTTTACTTCAGGATCGCAACGATTGGCATCTATTTTTACTTTAACCAGCGGCCCTGCCAATACCTGCACCGTTAGGCTATGAGTATCTGTAACATTGCAACTGCCTGAATCGATTACAACTAAGGTGACCTTATAGTTTCCTGCCTCGGTGTAATAGTGCTTCGGATTCACGCCAGTAAAGGTGTTTCCATCCCCAAAATTCCAAACAAACTTGCGACCATAGGTTGCAGTTTGAAAAAAAGAAATGGTGTCCGGAGCACATATTTTTAGTGGATTGGCAAAGAAATTTGCCTCCACCGCAAAGGTGATGTTAAAGTCAAATTTAAAACTCGCGTTTGAGCAGCGGTAGCTCACATTGGTAGGGAATGCAGAACCCGAGGTTGTTGGGAAATCATTCAATCCTGGAGGAGCAGAAGGGCAAGAAGAACACACACTTTGATAAATAATACCACGTTTGTCAAACCTGCTGGTTCCGCCGTCTACATGGTCTTCACTTTCGTCCCCACCAAAAAAAGTAGCGTACAATAAATTCTTTGCATCTTTACCCAAAACAATGAGATAAAAATCATTATTATCCGTTGTTTTTTGATACGCATTTCCACTCACTTCTAAACCCTGAGTTGTACCTTCATTTCCAACGCCCACTGAACTACCCCAACCACTGAAATATATATTATAACACTTGTCCACCAAAAAAGCACAGGGACTCAATTCAGGCCACCCATCTCGGTTCCCGAAAGTAGTTGCCAATTCCAAAGAATCTAAATTGTTTGACAACCGTGCAATAAATTGCGATTTATTATTGCTGCCGTAGGTACCAGAAGTACGCTGAACATTCCCTTCTGTTTGACCCGTAATAAATATCTTATTTTTATTGTCTAAATCTGTAAAATAAATTTGGTCATATTCTGCAGTTCCCCAATACGTTGAAGTAATATATTTCCCACTGTCTGGGCTTAATTTCAGCACATATCCATCTGCTTGTCCGCCCAAATAATTTGGGAACAAAGCTTTTGTACCTGTTTTAAAATTAAGGCTTGAAGTACCTCCAGCCACGATAACATTGGCACTATCATCTAGTTTTATACTGTAGGCAGCATCGTCCAAATTCCCACCCATAAAAGAGGACCAACGCAAGGCAGATAAATCGCCCTTCAAGGATACGATTGCGGACTCTAAGCCTCCACCATTGGTGGTTTGAGCCGCACCTGCTGTCACGGGGAAAGAAGGCGATCTGGTGCAAGTAGCGAGGTAAATATTTCCTAAGGGATCACAAATAATATCCCCTCTAAAATCATCGGCATAATTGTAATGTAGGCTGCCCGTATTAATACCATCATTCTGAGGTCCACCCAAGTAGGTTCCGTGCATCAAATTGCTGCCATCTGCGCTAATCTTTACCACATATAAATCATGATTCCCGTTATACCCTGTATCAAACGTATTCTGTTTTCGCACAGGAAAATCAGGTGATAAAGTAGTGCCCAGAATGAGCAAATTATTCTTTTCATCAATTCCCAAACTGTGGGGATACTCATTGGAACGGCCTCCGAGATAACTTGCCCAAACCAAGGCATTTCCATTGGGTGTGTACTTGCTGATGGCCACATCGCAGGGTAAATAAACAGGCGCTTGGGCAGGGCCCCTACCTCCATAGGTGGTTTGAAATGCACCCACAGTTACGGGATAGGATCCTTGCTCATTGTCTACAATTCCACCAGAATAAAAATGCCCGCCCGTGTCATAAGTAGCCGTAAAACCAAAGTTATCGCCCCTGCTGCCACTGTAGGTACTAAACACCAGTAATGGATCAATTAATAAGGGCTTGCTGCGGTCCCACGAAATGCCCCAATCGATAAAGGATACTGTATTTCCATGGCCTGTCAAGGTATACACGCAGGAAACAGGTTTCCCATTTTGAAATGCTTTAGGTTCGGCAAACGAAAAGCTGCCCACTGGATTTACGGCAGTTATTTTATCCTCTTGCACCTTCAAGGCGTCTTGTCCTGTAAACTCCATTTTGATATCCGCAGGATTTCCACCGGGCTGTATGAGCCAATCGAATTCAACTTCCTCACCGCGGGTGTAGATGATAAAATCAATTTTGTGGTACACATTGAGTAGTCTGATTTTTCGCGCAGGATATACCTCTTTGACCCAGTGGTCTGGATTGTCTCCCAGAAAATAGTTCTCGTACCAAGATGCCTCATCTTCAAACTGGACTCTTATTTCAGAGTCTGGATTGCAGCTCAGAAATTTAACATCGGTAGCATGTCCGTGGACTACAAATTGGGTATCGATACCACGCAGATGAAAGGCTTTATGAATAAGATGCAAATCTTCCTCTTTAAGGACCTTCACACGAAAACCATCCTTGCGCAGAAACAAGCCTCCGCCTTTAAACAAACAATGGGCTACGGAAGGATCTTGCCATTGGCCTAAATTGGGTGAAAAATAAAGCGGCTGCTGAGCCATCGCTGGTTTCAACAAAAAGACCAAGAGATATAAGAGCAGACCGCGCTTCAATTTCACAAATATAATCATAGACACAACTCCTTTGTGCGGGGTTGCCTGTGCCTTCGTCAGATTCGTATCAAAAAAAATCCCCCGGACCCATACCCGAGGGATACACCAAATATCAAAAGCTATGGGAATTATAATCCGAACTGAATCGGCTTATTTCACTTGAAGTTGCAAACCCAATGCCAAATTAAGCGTTTCAACAATTGAATTCACATCTGTTCCAGAAGGGAACTTACCTGTAAACAATCGCTTTTCATCTGCCACTGAAAGTTGTATTTGCTTGCCATATCTGTGCTCGATGGCTTGAACCACGGCACTGAGTTTGGCTTGTTTAAATACCAAATCACCAGATTTCCATGATGTTGCAGCCGATTCAGCACTAAGCGCAGGACCATTAGCCTCTGCGGGCAATACTGCAGCTTGGTCTTTCACCAATACAAGCACATTATTTGCTTTTCCAAAGCGCACTTTTCCGTGTGAAACCAAGATTTGCACTTGCTTGTCTTGCGGATACGCAGAAATATTGAATCCTGT
>JBEIRK010000145.1:0-5536 GCA_040376005.1 Flavobacteriales bacterium | reverse complement strand
TTCCCAATTACGCCAGGATGCAGTTAATTCAAATACGGCAGTCAATATTCCCATCTCAATGACATCGAATTCCTTTTTTCTTCGAGGCATAACCAAGCTTGCGGTCTTTGCTGCCGCATCCAATTTGTAGGTTACAAAACCACTGGCGCCGCCCCAAGCGAAGTCGGGTACAAACTGCCGAGGAAATCCAGCTCCAAATATGTTGGCAGAAACGCCGACTACAGTACCTGTATTAAACATTGTATTGATGCCACATTTGCTATGGTCTCCCATGATTAAGCCGCAAAACTGATGTCCGCTTTTATCAAATCTTCCACTGGCGTAATTCCACACTTTCACATCTTCATAATTGTTTTTCAAGTTGCTGCAATTGGAATCGGCTCCAATGTTGCACCATTCTCCCAATACAGCATTGCCAATAAAGCCATCATGGCCTTTGTTGCTATACCCTTGCATGCTGATATTGTTCACTTCTCCGCCAATTACACAGTAAGGACCCAAGGCAGTAGCGCCATATACTTTGGTACTCAGTTTTACAACACTGCCTTCACCCATTGCAAAGGGGCCACGAATGACGGAACCTTCCATAATCTCAGCATTTTTACCAATATAGATAGGACCTGCACTGGCATTAAGGACTACACACTCGGCTTTCGCACCAGGTTCAATGAATACGCGATGTCCACCAATCACCGTATTGGTTTGAGATAGGATGTGACTATCGCGTCCTGTGCAGAGCAATTCCATGTCTGCCGCAATCTCTTGTTGAAGCTTCAGGAAAATATCATAGGGACGCTGTATCCATTGGATGTCGCCCTCATATTCTTTTTGCTTGCTTTGCAATCCGGGCTTTTCTGCGAGTAAGAGCCCATTTTTCCAAAGTTGATCGCCTTCTGCCATTGAATGAATGGCTTCGACAAGTTGGGCTGTGGGTAGGAGATTGCCACAGAGTCTCAAGTTGTTTTCTGAAAGCGGCGGAAACTTTCCCTGTAGGTACTCTCTAGTCTCATAACCATGCTGTGTGGCGTGCAAATGATGACACCATTTACCGGCTAGGGTAAGTATTCCACAACGCAGTTCAGCTGCAGGTCTAGTAAGTGTAAGAGGGTAGAGGTTCTCTATGGTATTGGGCTCAAAAAATGATATTCTCATCCGCTTCGAAATTAGTTGAATTACACGATTTTTACCTCTTTTTGAGCAGATATTCTGTAAATTGCAATCATGCTTATGGTATTGGCCGGATTGGGTTTTTTAGGAAATCTTTTTTCTCTCATTTCGATGGGTTTTGTTGGCCTGTTGATCTTTTCTTATTATTTGGACTATAAGAAGAATAAAACGTATTACACAGAAAGTTTTGTGTTTTGGGCCATTTTGATTCTGGGTGCCGCCTTAATACACTTGATATTTACCGTATTTATGAACCAAGGAATTTTGGCTTGGTCTATTTGCGGAGTGTGGTTTACTTGGGTAGTGATCAGACTGGGCAACACTGAGGACAAAAACAAGCAGCCATAAAAAAAGCCATTCGATTGAATGGCTTTTTAAGGAATATGTTGCAGAGATTACTTCTTTCCGTATCTCTTCATGAACTTGTCGATACGTCCTGCAGTATCCACCAAGTTTTGTTTACCAGTGTAAAAAGGGTGTGATTTAGCAGAAATCTCCAATTTGTACAAAGGATACTCATTGCCATCTTCCCACTTAATCGTTTCTTTGGTATCAACACAGCTGTGGGTGATAAAGCTGTAGTCACAGCTCATGTCTTTGAATACCACTTTGCGAAATGTCTTTGGATGTATATCGGGTTTCATGTATTACTCGTTCTTTTTTAAGGCTGCAAAGATAAAATTTATTTTAATGATTTCAAAACCAAATGCAGAATTAATCCCCAAGTCCAGAAACGTCTACTGATTCATCCACTACCGACCCATTGCATTCATCCATAATTCCGGTGGATTGCTTTGGTGAATCTAAGGGATCTGTATTGATATCTAGACTTTTATCATTCTGACTGGCCTTCAAGAATTTCCCATAAATAGGCAAAGCCATCATTGCGCCTTGTCCATACCATCCATTGCGCATGCGCACACTTGGATCATCTGCACCTACCCACGTTGCGCAAACCAAGTTTTTGGAACAGCCTACAAACCAACCATCAGCGCTACCTTGTGTTGTACCTGTTTTACCACCTATGGAACCTGTAACGCCGTATTTCCCTTTTAAGCCTGAGCCCGTGCCGCCATCAACAACTCCTGTGAGCATTTGGAACATCAAATAGGCTTTTTCCTCGCTGAGTACTTGGTCTTGTCCTGGATTACTGAATTCCGCAAGCACATTCCCTTTCTTGTCTTCTATGCGTGTCACAAAAGTGGGTTCTACCCATAAACCTTTGTTCACAAATGAGGTGTAAGCACTTGCCATTTCAAAAGGACTTAATTCAACAGCACCCAAACAAATAGAAGGCACGGGTTTGATTCTATCTTTTTCGATACCTACGCGTTCGGCAAACTTAACCACCATTTCTGGTCCTTCATCACCCAATGACTTCATTACCTGCGCAGTGATGTAGTTGTCCGACAAGGCCAAACCTTTTGCCATAGACCATTCACCACCGGATCCATTGTCATTTCGAGGGGTCCAGCTTCCGCCAGGTATTTTAAAGGTTACCGCCTCTCTTGGGAACATCCTACAAGGTGGAATTTTGTTTATATCCATTGCTGTAGCGTATACCAATGGTTTGAATGTCGAACCCACTTGTCGTCTTGAATTTTTATTTACGTGGTCAAACTTGAAATGCTTGTGATTAATACCACCTACCCAAGCCTTTACAAAACCAGTTTCTGGTTCTATGGCAATAAATCCGGAATGTAAAATGCGTTTGATATAACGCATACTATCATAGGGACTCATTACCGTATCTCTATCTCCGTTCCAAGTGAACAAGGTCATCTCAACAGGTTTTTTCAATTCAGCGATAATCGCTTTCTCATTATTCCCTAGTTTTTCCTGCAGGATTTTATATCTGTCTGTGCGTTTTAATGCGTCCTCAATGAAGTTTGGAATCACTTGCCAATTCAGGGTTGTCCAAGGATCTTTCTTTCCCCAACCTTGGTCGAAGGCCTTTTGCATTTCCTTCATATGCTCTTTCACAGCTGTTTCTGCATAATGCTGCATTTTGCTGTTTACAGTTGTGTATATTTTTAGCCCACTGCGATATAAATTGTAACCATTCTCCTTGCACCACGGCTTTAGGTATTCGGCCAATTGGTCTCTGAAATACATGGCTTCACCTTCGCGGTCCACATTTACATAGTTTAGCTTAATGTCTTTCTCTCTGAGTTTATCATTCTCCTCCTTCTTCAGAAAGCCGTATTTCTCCATTTGGTCTAGAACTACATTACGCCTGGTCTTGCTCTTGTCTGGGTGTAACTTAGGATTAAAACGGTTATTGGCTTTTAGCATACCCACAAGCACCGCCGCTTCTTCAATTTGAAGATCCTTTGGTTTCTTGTTAAAAAACTCACGACTTGCTGCCTCTATGCCAAAAGAAACCCCAGAAAAAGGAACCGTGTTGAGATACATGGTAATTATCTCGTCTTTGGTATAGCGTCTTTCCAGGCGAATGGCAATTACCCACTCTTTGAATTTTTGCATCACCCGACCCATGCGTGTGCGGGGTTTCTCATATACTGAGAATAAGTTCTTTGCCAATTGCTGACTGATTGTGCTTGCGCCCCCGTCTTTGCCCATACTGGCAATTGCCCTGGCGGTACCGCGCGCATCGATACCTGAGTGCTCATAAAAGCGAACATCTTCTGTAGCAATCAATGCATCATATACACAAGGAGCTATTTCCTTATGTCTCACATTGGTGCGATTCTCTAAAAAGAACTTACCTATAATCTCTCCATCTTCACTGTAGATTTCACTACTTAAGGCGCTGTTTGGATTTTCTAATTCCTTAATATCTGGCATGCTGCCAAATAATCCTAGACCAACAAGCACAAAAAATAAAAGGAGAAATCCAAAGGCGCCACCCAGCATTTTCCAAAATCTGGGCATAAATCTAAAGTTTGAGGATGTTGCCATCTGTATTACTTATTTCCTGTTTTAAAATATTCAAAATACGATATTATTCTATTGTTTTTCAATAAATTAGAATAATTTTTCTGTGAAATCCATGCAATCTCATACTCGTAAAGCCCTTTCGATGCAAACATATCGCCTTGTCCCATCATCAGCTTTGCATACTCCTGGGTTACTTCCGATTTAGAAAATCCGGAAACAGTGAGAAACATGGTTTCCCCTACAGCACTCGCGGGACTTACCTCTAGGGTTTCGAATACATAATTGGTTTTATTATAATCGTTGATTGCTGCGCGAATTAGATTGCTATTCACACCTCGCTGATAGGACATAATAAATATCAAGGGTTCCACGCCATCCCACTTGGACCAAAGCCCAGTATTCCCTCCAGGAGCTGCGCCACTATCTGAAGTATTTGATGGGGCAGGAGTGCTGAGTCTTACCCATGCTTCCAATACATCTGCGGCTTTAGAAGCGTATACGCTACCTGGGTAATCATCCGATATTTGCTTTAAGCGGCTTTTACCTGCTTCTGCTAAACCTGACTTCAATTCACAAATCCCAGCCAATAGCTCAAATTTCGCTTGAATACTGTTTCCCGCGTATTTCTTATCAGCCTCAGCTTTTGTGGCCAATGCAGCTGAATAATTTCCAGCCTCATACTGACTATACATGAGCTCGTATAGGATTTCTATCTCTTTTTTCTCACTTCCACCAATGGCTATATTCTTAGCAGCATTCGGGTCATCAAGCAACTTTAAATAAATACTTTCTGGGTGCTCCGTTTCTAGGCGTTTTTTCAATACATCAAACTCAGCTGTATTGCCCATGCTCCTGTGTATTTTAGCCATTTCATACAATACTTGGGCTTTATATTTGCTCTGCGGGAATCTCCTGAGTAGCTCTTTGTAATATTCGAGTGCATTCTCATTTTGAGAAAAACTATTCTGATATACGCCTGCCGCAGCCAATAATGCTTCCTCTATTTTCTTTTCTGACTCTTGTTGCGCCTCTTTGGTCAATGGAATTTCCTTGTAATACTTTTTTCTGTTGGCATCGCTTGTGGGAATGACGGCAGAAGTATCCTCCGTTGATTTACCGTCTAAGCCCGAACCTGAGTTATTATCAGCGGATGCATTGCTTGATGCTTTGGAGTTAATGCGCCAATAATCTCGGTTTGCGCGTTCACCCCATTTTTTTTGAAACTCAGTGATTCCTCTTGCTCTATTGGCTTGATTGTAAAAGGGGAATGAAGTGTTTCCT
Organism: Flavobacteriales bacterium; assembly: GCA_040376005.1. Lineage (GTDB taxonomy): Bacteria > Bacteroidota > Bacteroidia > NS11-12g > UBA955 > JAGXTF01. Next base: position 187 of record JBEIRK010000145.1, on the reverse strand, counting down.
GTATTGTTCGTATTGCCAGGGGTAGGCGCTACAGGGTCTGGACTACTTTTTGGGGCCGGTTGCTTTTTCTCTTGTTCAAATATTTTTTCTAAGGTTAACACGCGTAAAACGGGATAAAAAGCCAAACGCAAAAAACAAAAAAGTTTCATAAATGTCAACAAAAAACGCAACAGCTCAAAAAACAGGG
>JBEIRK010000142.1:0-5754 GCA_040376005.1 Flavobacteriales bacterium | reverse complement strand
CGCAAGTTGTACGGATTCATTCCGTACATTCCATATATCAGGATACCTGTAACCGCTGCACCGACCAACCAAGTCAGGGCAGTGGCGATAGCAGCACCATTCAAACCCATAATGGGAATCAATAGGTTGTTGGCATAAATACCAATTCCCACGCAGGCAAGATTTACAAAAAGGGATAAATAATACCGCTTCGAAAAGGCAAGCATTGCAGAAGAATTGCCTTGGAGCAAAATCACAAGTTTTCCGAGTCCTAAAAACAGCACCGCATATTTCCCCATGGCATACTTGTCTCCATTTGGCATCAGATAATAAAACACATCGATATTTGACCAAATAAGAAGCAGTACCAAGGCCCCAAGAATAAATTGGTTTAAGGTCGTTTTTTCGTACAGTCGCTTGATTTCGGCGGTATTCTTTTCATGTATAGCAGTAGCCAGCACAGGATTCGAAATTTGAAGAATACTGCGTGTAGGAATTTCCACCAACACGGCCAAATTCAAGGCAATACTATACACGCCAGTGGCAGTGAGTCCTTTCATTGCAGCCACCATGGCAAAGTCCATGCGCTGCACAAACAAGTTGGCCATATAAGTTATGAATAGGTAACCTGTATATCGAGAAAAGGACTGAGTAAGTCCTTCTTGTTCCTTAACAAAGCCCATATCAGGCTTCCAGCTTAGGCTTGAGGTTTTAACTATAAAATACAGATTGATAAGCGCGGTAACAGCATACACCACTGGGGTAAGTTTTACCGCGATATCAAATTCAAAAAGTTGAATATAAAACAGGAAGCCAATAAGCCCCATGAAAATACGAACTACATTTTCCCGCAGGAATGAGGAATACAATATATTGCCCAATGAGGCAGAGAAAACCTCGAAAACGGCGTTATACACAAAGAAAAACACGAAAGGGAGCAGCCATAGATAATAAGGAAGGAAATCCGAAGATTGCTTCGCTAAGTAACTTGCGATCCAGGGTTGAAAAAACAGCAAGGCCCCTGCGACCAATAAAAAACCAATGAATGGAATAGCTAAAAGCCAAAAGCCCGCGCCGTTATGCCGTTTTGCTGGATTCTTAAATACTGGAAAGAATTTCCAAATGGAATAGCCTGTACCCAATTGGGCCACACCGGCCAGCAGCGCACCAAATTCAATGAGTAATCTGATAATGCCATTCTGCGCTTCGGTGTATACCAGTGGAAACAGATAAAAAGAGGTAAACAACCCAATGAGGCTACCCACGTAATTTACCGCGGAAGCCTTAAGGCTTTGGGAAGAAATCACACCTCGCATGGCACAAATTTAGGACTTCAAGATTAGTTTACCCCGAAATCTGCCAAAACTCGATAAATGCACGTATTTCATAGAGATAGAATAAACATTCTATTTTTAAGTTAACGCCATGCCCCATATAGGTATCATTTTTTGTAATTTATGACAAAATAATTGGATTGGAATATTGCAGAGACGGGAAGAATATCCTTAATTCGCACAATTACAATTTCTAAAACAAAACAAATGAAAAAGTTATTACTCGTTGTTACAGCTGCTGCGCTAACATTTGCAGTTGCTTGTAAGAAAAAAACACCAGGAGGTGACACCACCCCTAAAGCGCCAACTTCTTACACTGCTAAAGTTCTGCTTGAGTATTTCAGCGGAGCATGGTGTGGATATTGCCCTGACGGACGCGTATTTGCTGAAGGTCTAACGAAGACAAACGGTGCAGACAAGTTTTACAGCGTAACCATTCACCAAGGTGATGGCATGCAAACTTCTAAGTGCACTGAATTGATTTCTGCATTTGGTGTTACAGGCTACCCTACTGGTATGATCAACCGTATCGGTGGTAAAGCAGAAAGCCGCAGCAACTGGTCTGCTAAAGCTACTGCAGCGCTAGGCGAGAACGCAAAATGCGGTCTTTCTGTTGACGCTACTACAGGTTCTGGCACCAACTACACTGTAAAAGTAAAATTGGGTATCGGTTCTAAAGACCTAGCTGACGCTTCATACAAAATGAACGTTTTCCTAGTGAAAAAAGTAAACTATGGTACTGGTAATGATGCACAAGTGAACTATTTCTACAAATTGAGCAGCACTCACCCTTACTACAATAAAGGTACTGGTACTGGCCAATTCTTGACTTCTAACGGTGTTCAGTATGAAGTTTCTGTAATCAACTCTTACGACCATCCAAACGTATTCTGGGATGCATTAACTCCAACTGCTGGTGCTTCTATCGCTACTGAAAACACCAAAGCTGGTGCGTTGTCTGAGTATTCTTACAATGTAAGCATTTCAAATGGTGGTGCTGATGAGTACTACATCTTGGCATTCTGCGCACAAGGTGGTTTGTATCCTCAGATCATGAACGTTCAGAAGTGCGAATTCGGTGCTAAGCAAGCTTTCGACTAATCGAACTTAACAAACACATTATAAAAAAACCCCGCAAATGCGGGGTTTTTTTATGTGTATCCCTTTTAATGATTTGAATTATTTGCCCTTAAAATCCGCCTTGCGCTTCTCGATAAAGGCATCCATGCCTTCTTTCTGATCTTCCGTAGCAAACAACATGTAGAAATTCTTCCGTTCAAAATTTAAGCCTTCTTGCAAATGGCTGTCAAAGGACTTCAGCACGGATTCCTTAGCCAATTGAATGGCGATAGGAGATTTGGTAGCAATATCAGCAGCCAATTTCAAGGCTTCTTCCAAATACAATGCCTCTGGAACAACCCTGTTAATGAGGCCTGCCGCGGCAGCTTCCTCTGCACTGATAAACTTACCGGTCAGTACCATTTCCATGGCAAGCACTTTACCAACTGCTTTAGTCAGGCGCTGCGTGCCACCTGCACCGGGCATAACCCCAATATTGATTTCGGGTTGCCCAAACTTCGCCGTCTCAGAAGCGATGACCATGTCGCAATGCATCACCAACTCACACCCACCACCCAGGGCAAAGCCAGACACTGCAGCAATTATCGGCTTTTTGGTTCTGCGAATCGCATCCCAAGTGCTGAATTGATCGATCTTAAGCATATCGATTGCGCCTTTACCCGCCATCTGCTTAATATCTGCACCTGCAGCGAACGCCCTATCATTTCCGGTCAATACTATAGCCCGAACAGACTCATCTTCATCCAATGCGGCAAACGCCTGCTTTAACTCCAACATCAAACCCAAGTTCAATGCATTGAGCTCCTTTGGACGGTTCAAACGTATGAGGGCAACGTGCGGTTGAACTTCGCGTTCAACCAATATAAATTCAAATTCCATGGCACAAAGGTACTATTTGATTCTAGATCAAACCTTGCAAAATGTTGTAAAACACCTGCCATATACCAACCAAGCAGCATACGCAAGTGACATGCCTAACAAGGCGCCCGCAAGCACATCTGCAGGATAATGAACTCCAAGATATACCCTAGAATAGGCAATGAGAGCAGGTATACACATCATTGCAAGTACCCATTTCTTTCGCAACTGCAGAAATAAGGCCGCCATAAAAAAGATAGCAAATGCATTGGCTGCATGGCTGCTTACAAAGCCATAATGGCTATTCCCATCCTTTGGATTGGGGGTTCTCACATGCAAGGTTTGCACCCCATATAACTTTTCAATTTGGTTGGGACGCACCCGTTTTATGGCGGGTTTAATCACCTTTGAGCTAATCCCATCCGAGGCACTCACCACAATAGCAGCCAACAAAATCACCACCCACACCTGTTTTTTATACTTTTTGAAATAGGCAACAAGCAAAAGAACATAGGCTGGTATCCATAGCCACTTCGAACTCAACGCAATCATGATTGGGTCTAACCAAGCAGCAGAGAATTTTTGATTGATAATCTCAAATACATAGTGGTCGATATGGCGGAGCAACTCCATCATGCTTGTTTCTGCGAAATAATAATAATTCGGGGCGAATTAGCCGCAACATAGGGCTCTAGATCATAATTCCCATAGACATGCAGGGGTATTAAACCACTTTGCACATGCAAAGCCTTCATTTCTTCCATGCTATAGACTTTCACTTTTTCTTGAAACAGGTGCTCCTTTCCAGCATCATCAACCGATATTGACTTTACTATATGCGGCGCTTTAAACTCCTTTGTCCACGAGAATGCCATTCCTTGTGCAGTCTTAGCACCCGATACTGGCAAATCTGAAATGATGGGCTGACCATTCAAATAATCCTGCACAAAGTAGGCACCAGGCTTTAGCATATCCGAAATATTGCGCAGCGTTACCTCATCCTCTTCTTGAGTGTCGAAATAGCCAAAACTGGTAAACAGATTCATGGCAGCATCAAAATCCTTTGCCAGAAAAGGCTCACGAATATCTTGCACAAAGTAGCTCTCGCTTTCCGTGGCTTTACTTTTGGCATATTCTATGCTGTTTTCACTTAAATCAAAACCAATAACCGTGCATCCAAAACTTGATAACACCCGACTGTGTCTCCCCTTACCGCATGCAATATCCGCTACTTTTGCACCCTGTCCCAATTCCAAATGGCTGCACAAGCGACTCAGAAAATTCAGCGCCTCTGCCTCATCCCTGTTTTGATACAGCACATGGTAATACTCTGTATCAAACCAATCTGCAAACCACTGACTCTTCTGATCCATAATTTTTTTTTCAAAGATATTGTAACTTGTGCGAACCCTACATCGTAATTATATCAAAGAATGAATGCAGCGCAATTCAATACATGTGTAGACATGCATAGTGATGCGTTGTACCGCTTTGCTCTAAAAAACCTCAAAGACGATGATGAAGCCAAAGAAATTGTACAATCCAGTTTTGAAAAACTCTGGACCCGCAGAGAAGATGTGGACTTCGACAGGGCAAAAAGCTATTTGTTCACTACCGCCTACCACGCCATGGTTGATTTCTGGCGCAGGGCAAAGAGAATTACATCTATTGGAGAGGAATCAGAAGCGTTGAGTATGGCACCCGAAAAAGAATATAAAGGACTGAAGGCAATATTGGAAAAAGCACTGGCCCAATTGCCGGAGATTCAAAAAACGGTAATCCTGCTCAGGGATTATGAAGGCTATTCTTATGAAGAGATTGGAAAAATCACTGCACTCAAGGAAAGCCAAGTAAAAGTATACATATTTAGAGGACGTCAAACATTAAAAACCATAATAGGAAGTCTGGAGGCTGTACTATGAAAGAAATATCTGAAGAAATGCAAATGCGCATTTTCGACCTACTGGAAGGCAACTTGTCTGAAACTGAGAAGACTTTGCTCCTTCAAGAAATTGCGGAATCCGCAGCGTTGCAGCGGGAATACACACTCATGTCAAAAACCTATTTTGAGGTGGAGCCCTTGGTATATGCCAATAAAACGGACCTATACAAGCCCAAAAGAGGAATGGTGTATTTCATACCCATGCAGCGCTACGCTGCAGCGGCCGCAATATTGTTGTTGGCAGCAGGTGGCTGGTACTTTATGAAAAAGCAAAATCCGTCTGCACCCGCAAGCATCTCCAATGTCAAGACCAAGGGAGAAAGCACACCAAAAATCAATTTGACGCCAAATGCCTCTCAACCCAACATTCAAGAGGGTATACGCAAAGAGCATTCAAAAGCCCTGCAACAAGACAAAACACCGGACAACATAGGAAGCATAGCGCCCCCCATCATTGAAGCAGTAGAAGTGGTGCAAGACAAGCCTGTTCAGTCGCCCATTGCCATCAAACCAGAGCTTATTGCCCAAATTGAAAACACAGAACCCACCCTTGATAGCAGT
>JBEIRK010000233.1:0-2132 GCA_040376005.1 Flavobacteriales bacterium | reverse complement strand
TTTCATTGAGCACTGCGTGGAAGCCATAACTCCAACCGCAGAGGGGATCAAAAAAATAGTACAATTTCATAGCGTAGCGATATTGTGGGGTAGTGTTATTCTTTTATGAGAAGGTGGGTAGAAGTACTGTGGTCTTCTGCATGTTCTATTCTTACCGAATAGCAACCTGGGGTAAAGGAGGAGCCATAGCTTTGGACTGTATGGTATGGGGTAGTTAAAATCAATTTGCCACTGGCGTCAAAAAACTTCAATACCGCACATTGTGATACTCCGCTGAAATACCAGCCATCAGCAGTGGGATTGGGGTATACTCCTTGTTGTTTTTGAATATACACATCAGTAGACATGCCGGCCGTATCCGATTTTCCGAGCACTTGAAATGCCAACTCGTAACAGCTGCTAAAATCTTTTATAGCATTGCTCATATCGCCAGCTACCATGCTGTGTTCGATGCTGATTGCACAATTGGCGTGAGAATCTTGACAGGTTTCAACAATGGCCTCGCCCCAAACAGCACCTTTTTTACCTACAATAGCATAGTATCCATTCACATTGTCAAAGGTAGCAGGGTCATATCCGATTTTTCTCAAGCTGGTTTTGCAGGCTGTTAGCGAATTCATCGGTATCATGGCCGTATTGGTGAGTGCAACATAATCGCCTATGGACATGAGCTCTATTAAGGTGTCAAGCTGCAATCTGCCTTGGCTCGTGGTAATGTCGAATGTGTAATAGATTTGTTCGTCTTTGCTATTGCCATATGTGGTCCAACGTCTGCCAGCGGCGCAATGGGGAAGAAAAGTAGGGAATGCTTTCCGATTGAGATTAGAGCTATTAAATACTATAGCCACCATTTGGTTTTCACACACGCCGGAATGCAGGTTTGGACTGGCTGCGCTTCCAAATTTAATACCTGAATTGTTTCCACCTTCAGAGATAAATAGTGCGAGAGATGGACAGGTGCCTTTATTTTCGGGGTAAGCGGGCGCTTGCATGTCTACCCCGTCTTTAGAATAGTATACCGTAACGCCAGCCATTATAATGGTGTCTTTTCTCAAGCCAGCATTGGTTGTGGTGCTCACGAGCATGGTGTCGCCAGAATAGAGCAGCTGATCTAGGGCTGAGATTTGAATTGTTTTGTATTGGAATGTTTGGTTATCGCCCACATAAATGCCGGGAAACTGGTATTTTCCGCCGCCAGGATTGCTGATAACTGGAGAGAAATTAATGAACCCAGTGTGGTGGAAATAACGAACAGAGATACTTTTTACTTTTAGGCTGTCAGAACTGGTGTTTTTAATATACCAATTGCACTGGTCAGTGGATGTTGCAGGTATGATTTCGAATTGGGCATTGGCCACAATACTAATGAGTATAGCAAAAAAGAATAGGATGGATTTCCGCATATTGTTTTTCAAAAATACGCATTTACCCAAGCCACGATTTCCACATAGTGTCATTAAATCCACTATAGAGGACTTATTCGGAAAGTGCTTCCCAGAATTCAACAGCCCGGCGTGTATGCGGGATAACGATGGTGCCACCTACAATATTTGCCACGGCAAGGATTTCGAACATTTGTTCAGAAGTTACTTGCAGCTCATGGCATTTTTGGAGGTGGTATTTGACGCAATCATCACAGCGCAACACCAGTGAGGCGACCAAACCGAGCATCTCTTTGGTTTTGGTATCCAAGGCACCCTCTGAATAGGTTTGTGTGTCCAAGTTGAAAAGGCGTTTTAATACCAAATTGTCTGCCGACAAGATTTTCTCATTCATGAGGCTCCGGTATTCATTAAATTCAGAAACTTTAGGATTCATGTGCCAAATTTAAACTTCAATTTGCGCAGATTGCTGAAAAGGCTTATTTTTGCACCCTCATTCAGAGAATTAAGTATCTGAAAAGGATGGTATCGTAGCTCAGTTGGTAGAGCAAAGGATTGAAAATCCTTGTGTCGACGGTTCGATTCCGCCCGATACCACAAAGCCCCTTCAACGGGGCTTTTTTTATGCGCTGTCTGTTTGATTACACAGTGGTATAAAATTGGACATGCACATGCAATGCTGTACTTATTTTTGTAACATGAAGAAGTGTTTTGCCATTGTTTTGTTCTTGACTTCAACCCTCTTGGTTC
>JBEIRK010000098.1:0-9276 GCA_040376005.1 Flavobacteriales bacterium | reverse complement strand
GTACGCGTTTATGAACAAGCAAGAGGTAGAACTCATTATTTTTAACGTCACCCAAAACGGTCAGGATACCGTATTCCTTAAAATTTATGGAGACGGTACCATTACCCGCGGGGGTATGGGCCGCCTGCCGAAAACCAAAACCTCCGCCATGAGCCAATTTGGCAATGCACAGTTCCTCAATACCTTGCTAAGCAAGCTGCCTGAAAATGTGTTGGCACAATCCTTGAATTATGAAGAAAACACGCCCAACGGCGCTTTTGAATATGTAATGGCGTTTTATGCCGAGCCCTACCGCACGGATGAGGGCATCCGCTGGACGAAGTCTACAGGCATGCGCATGGTGGTAGATAAAGACAGCCATAATGCACACCCCTTGCAACCCTTGTTGCTGGAAATGGTGCACACCGCACTGGATATAACCAATGAATGGTATTTCGATTCTATGCTCCTCGGCCGTTATGGTCTGCGCAGTGAGTCTTTACCCGAAAAAACCATCGTGGTAAAGCCTACGATTGAAGACGAACTGCACGCAGACTTTGATATTTATTTAAAACAACTCGGCACCTCGTTTAATTCGCATAGGGTAATAAGCATGGCCCGCCACAAAACCTACTGCAATGAGCAAAGAGCCCACCGCCTGCACCTGCAAAATAGAGGTGAATCTTTTGAGCTGCGATTTGAACCCTTAGCAGGCGCCCCTGTGCTGCAATACGCTACCGGCCAACCCGATGAAAACAACCCCTGGTGGCGCAGGTGGTAAGATTGCCGTTTCTTCTGTGATCGTGCGGATGCAACGCCAACAGCCGCATGAAAATTCCGCAATAAGCTACAAACAATTTTAAAATGTATGCGTTCCTTATAAGTGCTATAAGTCATAGTGGGCAAGGAGCAGACACGCATAAGCGCCTGCACTTATATCGCATAAAACACAGAGTAGAATCTTAAAGAAATACATCAGATGCATTCCAACATTCAAGGCATTCGAGAAACCATAGAACCCCTGCGCCAGCAGATTATCAACCACCCGGTATATGCAGAAATAAAAGACATTTCCGACCTGCGTATTTTTATGAAATACCACGTATACGCTGTGTGGGATTTTATGTCATTGCTCAAAACCTTGCAAAACCAACTCACCTGCACCCAAGTGCCTTGGTATCCCAAAGGCGATGCAGAAACCCGCTATTTGATCAATGAAATTGTGGCAGGCGAAGAGTCGGATGTAGACCCCAACGGCACACGCATCAGCCACTTTGAGCTGTACCTCAGCGCCATGCAGCAAAGCGCGGCTTCTACCCAAGAAATAGAGACCTTTATTGCCCAGCTGCAGCAGGGCAAAGCCTTTGCGGACGCCTATGCCGCAGCCCAAACCCCCAGCGCAGCGCAGGAGTTTGTAGACTTTACCTTCTCTACCATCCACAGCAACAAGGCCCATGTGCAAGCGGCCATTTTCACCTTCGGCAGGGAAGACCTTATACCGGGCATGTTCATCTCCTTGGTGCAAGACATACACAAGGCCTTTCCAGACCAAGTGTCCCTGTTTAAGTACTACCTCGACCGCCATATTGAAATTGACGGCGACCACCACAGCCACCTGGCCTTGCGCATGACCGAGAGTTTGTGTACCACAGCCCAGCACTGGCAAGAGGCAGAAGAAGCTACAATCCAGTCCCTCAACAAGCGCATTGCCCTATGGAACGGCGCCCTGCATGAGATTGTAGTTTCTAAAAGACCCGCAGAGCACTTTTAGTTTTTTGATTTTATATGTTCTAATAATTTTTACTTTTATATATTTATTGGAATATTTGGGTTTCTTTACTCTTGATAGCTGTTAAGTTAATCAAAATAGTTTTTGAGTATTTTTATTATTAGCCTTGATGCCGACATCTTTAATCTTGTTTATCAAAAATGACTTTTTGTAACCTGAAAAACGACTTTTAAAAAAATAAGGGCTAGACCACGCTTTACAAAAGTTAAACTCGAAGTATTGGCTGCTGAAGAATGTTAATCACATTTGAGTGACCTAAGTTTGTTTTAATAAATATAATTACACACGGGGGAATATAACGAGTTTAATAAATCTATAATTTTTCATTTGGAAATAACATTAAATAAGAGCATAATAAATTAAATATTTATTTTAGATATCAAAAAACAGGGACCATAATACTCCCAAAAAATTAGTGAAATCATAGGGTAATAGTAAACAAAATAGTATAAAAGTAACTAAACAAAATAGAAATGAAAAAAACAGTATTAATTATCATGGTGTCTCTAGTTGCATCCATTGCATTTATGGGTTGTAACAATCAGAAGTCAGATACCACTCAAGAGGTTTCCAAAGAAAAAAGTACAACCAAACAAACGCCAGCATGGTATGGCTCAGAATTAGCTGATGCAAAGTGCAAGAAGGAAACAGCCAAGAATGAAGGCAACAAAGAAGAAGCACAAAAATGGTCTGAAAAGATGGATAACGTTAAGAAAGAGTTTGAAGAGGCTTACCCCGGAGACGCAGCGGCTTTGACAGAGGCAGATGAAAAATATGAGTATGTGTTGAAAAGCTGTTCAGCTATGAAAGCTAAAGCCCCTGCAGATGAATATAACTATGTTCCAAATGAGGCTGATTCTAATTATTAAACCGTGTATATTATATATCACAAGGCATAATTAGGAAATCATGTTTAGCATAAAACAAGGAAATTAAGAATTCTTAATTTCCTTGTTTTTTAGCGTCTTATTTTCTTTGTATCGCATTATGGTACGGCGCCCTGCAAGAGATTGTCGCCTCCAAAACCAAGGAGGCACAGTAATACTCGCCCTGAACGGGCATTGCATTGCACCCATCCCATTTTTCAATTTCCATTATTGAAATGTACATTTGTTTCTGAATGCTATTTCCCCACTTCAAATTCGGTACTAAAAATCTCACAAGACACTGGCGCATTTGCGCGGGTGCATGGCTCTTTCTAAGTGTAGCCGCGACCAATCTGCAAGCCCAAGACAAGGGCTTGGTATATAAAGTGCAATATGAATTCGATTCTGCCTTTCTTACGCAGCCGCAAGAACCCGTACAGCAATTGTTTCAAAAACTGCATAATGAAATTGTAAGTGTGGGTCCCGTCCACCATCTTGCAGACTCCAATTTTGGCCAACTTGTATTGCCTTTGTCTGCAGAAGAATTGGGCAGCGCATCCAGACACATCAGCGACTTTTTATTTAGCCCAGATAACAGCACCTTTCTATTCCAAAAATATGAATCATCCTATAAATCGTATTCCTATTTTCTGATAAACAATACCAGCGGACAGCGCATTGAAAATTTTAGAAATGTGCGACAAATAAAATACAGCAAAACTGGCGACTGTCTTATCATAACCTTTATTAATACATGGGCTATTTATTCCTTAAAATCAAATAGCATTGTATTCCAAAAAGAATACAATCAAATGGATTATGAGAATGGATATGAACCCGACAATATCCTGCTTCTCAATGATGATCTGATTATTATTCTTGAGCATCAAGCCACAATTGGAGAACTAGGCTATCTTTTTTCCTTAAGCACAGGTCAAATTGTACATACTTTTAAAGAGGGCGATGCAGACAATATGTCCAACAACGCCAGTCCACACAATAATGCGCAAGTATCTTTTGATGGCACGATGCTTGGTTTTACAGCCTATAGCAAAGTAAAAAACACCTATTATGGGGTCATATTCGATTTGCAGAAGCGCAAAGAAGTGTTGCGACTCAAGCAAAGTTTCTTTAGGGCTTGGGCGGGTCAATCTGCGGAGTGCATTATTGCGGATGAAAAAGGAGTCTTTACATATCAATTACAAAGCCGCCAAAAAAAATATTTTGTTAACGGAATAGACTACTTAAATTATTACTTTGGCTTTAACGACTCTTTTATTTTTTGTGATCCTTATCAATACGCTTTTAGTGAAGGTAAAGTCAAAATATATAATCATTTAACTGGTGCATTGATTAAAGAAATAGTAGGTACAAGTGCCAGTATTAATCAAGCAAATCCAGACTATTTTATCGTACATAGATTTAACGATGGTCCTGTATTGTATCGTATGAAGAATTTTTCAGAGGTTCTTAGTATGAAGGAAAAAGAATCTATTTCTATTACGAACAGCGGTAAATACCTCATCATAGGAGATGCAAGTGGACAGTCTATTGTTGATTTGGCAACTTCAACCCGATTATTAAGTCGTGGTAATTTTAACCATTTTAATGAACAAACTGGCGACCTCATTGCTATAAAAAGTGATTGTTTATTGGAGTTCACCACCATAGATAACAAAGTAGACAAACGATATTACTACGCAAACCCTGAAGGTTGGCTGTGTTTTGACAACTACAACCACTACGATTGTTCCGAAAGTTTTCAAGAGCAACTGTATTTTGTCTGCAATACCTTCTCTACCAGCAAACCAGAGTGGCCCATAGCACACAAAGACACACGCTACTTTACCCCCGGCCTGTGGTCAGAAAGTGTGCAGCATCCTGCAACCACCGGCAAAGAAGTTTGTCCTCCAAATGCTGTGGCAGAGAAAAACACCAAATACGGCTTTGGCAATTGGCAGTATGAAGGGAGCTATCTAAAGTATACCAAGGAAAAAGCCCAAAGCATAGCGGTGCCTAAAGTGAGTTTTATTGTAGATGCCGAAACAGGTAAGGTGGATTTAGACAATTTTTCTGCAAAACCGCTGAAAATTATAAAAGCCTCTATTCTTTATCAGTGCGATGTTTGGGATGAAAATGGAGCCGCATTATTGTTCTCCTATTTTGTAGATTATTTTGGCGAATATTTGGCCATTACCCCCGATGGATATTATACCAAAAGTAAGAATTTCTCTGGAAAAGTAGCCTTAAAAATACAAGACACCCTCTACGAGATTTCTCAATTAAATGAGAATTTTTACAACCCCAGTATTCTCAATGCCTTGATTATGAAACAATCGGTGCAGAGCCGCTATGCTCGTAATGTGCAGTGGGGACTGGCAGCACCGCCCAAGGTAGAACACCTCACCACAGATACCCTAAGTACCCGGGGAGAAAATATTGCACTTGCTGCTCCTAAAAACCAACTTACCTTAAACCTCAGAATCACCAACCGCGGCGGCGGAATATCCAGTTATCGGGTATTTAATAACCACAAGTTGCTGTATGACATTTCCCTATCGGACAGTGCTGCGCAAGACACTGTATACAGCGCCATACGTTTTATGCCAAGCACCGGCAACAACCTTATTAAAATAGTGGCTTACAGCCTGGACAATACCGCCTCTGAACCCCTATGGGTAAAGTACCACAAAGCAGCCACCGCAGGCAAGGTAAAAAAGCCCAACCTGTATGCCATTGTGGTGGGCATCAACAGCTATCAAAATGCCAATTACAATCTGAAATATGCGGTGCAAGACATGCAGTCATTTTCCGACACCATATCCCAAATTTCTGCTGCCTTGTTTGACACCGTTGCCATGCTGTCCTTTACCAACAGCAGCGCCACCCGCACAGCCATCCTTGGCGCATTTGAGCAGCTGCGGCAGCGGGCCACCGCAGATGATGTGTTCCTATTTTATTATGCAGGTCACGGCATTGCTACAGAGCAGCAGGGCAGCGCTGATTTTCATTTTGTATTGCACCAAGTTACGCAGATGAACGATGCCCCCAACTGTGCTGAGTATGGCCTATCGGGCGCTGAGTTTAAGGCCAGTCTTAAGAATATACAGGCACAAAAGCAGCTCTGTTTTATTGATGCCTGCAACTCCGGTGCCATCACCCAGGGATTTGATGTGCGCAGCGCCTCAAAAGAGACCGCCTTGGCCAAGTTAAACCGCTACACCGGTTGCGCCATCTTTGCTTCTACCAACCAGTACCAATATGCCAGCGAGTTAGACCTTCTCGGCCATGGGGTGTTTACCTATGCCTTGTTAGAGGGCTTGTCTGGCGGTGCTGCCAGCAGCGATTGTCAGATCACCGTTTCAGGCATCAAACTGTTTTTAGACAACCAAGTACCGCGCTACACCCAGCAGTACCGGGGCACCGAGCAGTATCCCTCCGCCACCCTGTTTGGGCAAGACTTCCCCTTCGGACTGCGTTGTAAGTAAAGGGTGGTTTCGGTCCTTTGGAAATTCATTAAAATATTTCGGAAACTCAAAGTACTTGTTGGGAAATATAGGATTTGCAACTAATGCATTATGGGTTATACTCGAAAAATCAAGATTACATTATTGTTGGTTTTTGAGATTTTTATGCACCAAATCAATATGTATAATATTGTAATATTCTGTTTTTTGGGAAAGGAATGTAAAAAATATACTTATTTGCAATACAAAACGTCATAGTCATATAGAAAGAAGCCTAAGAAATATAAAAATTAGATAATGAAAAAAAACATATTATTATTGGTGATATTATTCACTTTGTCGATCACAATTAATGCTCAGATATTAAAAGATCAATGGGTATTGTGTAACACTGACGATTGCACACTTCTTGACCCGTATTTTAGCGATGGGGTAACTATGAAATGGGAAGGTTCTTGCTTAAATGGGAAGGCAAATGGCTATGGCAAATTAACAAAACATAAAAACGGAGAATACGAATCAACTTATGAGGGTGAATATAAAGATGGTATTCGAGAAGGGAAAGGCAAATTTACACATAAAGACAAGACGATTACAATAGGCAATTTTGAACAAGGCCAGCTAATTGGCCTTGGAACAAGAACACATGATGATGGAACAAAATATGAAGGGGAGTTTATTAACTATAGACAACATGGCAAGGGTATTATAACCTATGCTAATGGAGCAAAATTTGAAGGTTTTTTTGTGTCCGACCAAATTTATACAGGAAAGTTTACAAATTATGATGGAAAAATAACCTATATTCAAGAATATTATCCAGTTGATAAAATAAAAGAGAAATCGAGTGATTACAAACCTGAGATTGGGGTTAGAGTTACTTAATATTTCGATATTAATTGGAACAGATGTACACAAACAGACGCTTATTAGGACCGCTTAGTTACCTATGAATCAGAAAATAAACCCCAAGGTGTAGTTAAAGATTTTTATATAACTGGCCAACTTCAGTCTGAATTTACCGTTGTTTATCTAGACTATGACGACGAGGGAAAAAACTTTCACGAAGGAGAGGCGACCTGGTATTTCAAAAATGGAAAGATTGAGCAAAAAAGATATTATTATAACAATAAAATCAATGGTAAAAACACATTTTATTATGATAACGGACAGATTGCTCAGGAGGCGAATTATGATCATGGGGTATATAATGGATTGTATCAACAATGGTATAAAACTGGGAAACTAAAAATTACTGCTTTATACGAGGATGGAAGTCTTGTTGACAATAAATATATTGAGTATGATGAAAATGGTCTTGGTGCATTAGTTTACAATGAAATTTTTAGCGCTAATAAAGAGCATTGGGAGTCTATAACAGAAGGTAGTTCATCTCAGATAACGAATGATGGCCAAGTGTCGCTTTACTTAATGAACGATAATATCAATTCTATTCGCTATAACTACGTAACGCTTGATCAAAATTCAAGCTATTCTATAGAGTCAATTATTCAAAAGAAAACGGGCGATGGCGATGAGGGTTATGGAATAGTTTTTGGTTTCAAAGACTGGAATAACTATTACAAATTCCTGATTTCTGAATTAGGCTACTATATAATATTAGGAGAATTTGAAGGAGTTAACATTAAAATATGCGAATGGACAAAATCGAATGTGATTAATACTGGAAATAAACGTAACTTATTAAAGGTAATGAAATTTGAGGATGAGTTTATTTTTTCTATAAATGGAGAGGTGGTCGAAAGGCCTAAGTCAAAAGATCTGCGTGGCAACAATGTTGGGATATATGCTTCTGGAAGAGGACAATACATCTTGGAAAACATAATTGTTAAAGAATTCTTGACTTTAGAAGAGTTGGAGAAGAAAAAACCGGGAAACACATCAGACAATACGACGGAATGGAAAGGGAATGGTTCCGGATTTTTTATACATGAAAAAGGCTATATCGCCACCAATTATCATGTCATTGAAGAGGCGACAGAAATTCAAATCACTTATTTTCAGAATGGGGATAAGAAAACATACCCGGCGGAGATCGTTGTTACAGACAAACAGAATGATTTAGCAATAATTAGAATTATCGATTCGGCTTTTCAGTCCCTCCCTAAAATACCCTATTATTTTAATTCCAATATAAAAGATGTTGGTACAGAAGTGTTTGCATTAGGCTACCCAATGGCTCATGTTATGGGTAATGAAATCAAGTTCACGGATGGAAAGATTAGTTCCAAAACAGGTATAGAAGGGGATATTACTGTGTATCAAATATCTGTGCCAATTCAACCTGGAAACAGCGGCGGACCCCTTTTTGATAGTGAGGGAAACCTTGTGGGTATAACATCAGCAGCCCTGAATAGGGATTATTTTAACTCTGAGAATGTAAATTATGCAATTAAGGCCTCGTACTTGAAAAACCTCATCGATGTGATGCCTGAGAGCATAAGCCTGCCGAATGACATGACGATCTATAGCAAAAGCCTCACAGAAAAGATAAAAGTCCTGTCGGACTTTACCCCCATCATCCGCATCCGATAATTGGGGCTGCATAGCGGCTCGCATCCCCGCCCTGTGAGGGCGCACACAGCTGTGGGCATCGCCCACAGGTGAAATCACAGAAACATCCGCCCTGTAAGGGTTTGGCCGATAGCTATCGGCCGATAGCCATCGATTATTTTTGAAGTTTCCCAAAAATCACTATTTTTAGGGATAGCACCATATCAAAGCATTTTTTATGTGTGTTGCGCATGAGTATTGGTTCTTAATGGCGTGTGCCGCAACTAAGAACTATGCTGTTTCATTGGGTTCCAATTTGAACTAAAGAGACGGAAGCATGTTAGGAATTAGAAATAAACCAAAACAAAGACAAAACTCATGGAGAGACAAATGCGAAATAATGCGCTACACAGTAGCGCCTACACAGCCCATGTTGGAGTGATATGCGCTATAAAGCAACGCCAAAAAACAAGTTAGCGGTAATTTTACCCACCACCTGTAACAAAATTGATGTTGAAATGTCGAACAGAAGATTAATACTTAAAAACAAACATAAATCTAAAACAGCAAGCATGAAAACAGGAATGAAAATCTACTTTGTAATATCTACAGCCTTGTTATTACTGTTATCTTACAGGGTATTCTTCGGTTTAAAAACCGG
>JBEIRK010000016.1:0-28222 GCA_040376005.1 Flavobacteriales bacterium | reverse complement strand
GCGTTAAACCGCCGCACGGAGATTATCCTTACCCCAAGATTGGAAAAGATCTTGGAAATTATCAATACCAACTAAGGAGTTATGGCCTTGCTTGTGGCCTGTATTGAAAACCACAAAGACCCCGAAATTGAACGTCTCTGTGCCAAGTATATACAGCGAATAGAGAAGCTACATCCCATGAAGCTAGAGCTGATTCCGGCTGCGCGCGTAAAAGACGCACAGCAGCAGAAGGAGAAGGAAACGGCAAGTATCCTGAAATTATTGAAACCGGGCGATGAACTGATCCTGTGTGATGAACGCGGTCAGACGTTCAATAGCATGGCATTTGCCAAGTTTTTGGATAAAGAGTTCTCTATTTCACGCGGTAGGTTAATACTCGCCATTGGCGGTGCCTATGGCTTTACAGACGAGGCCTTGCAGCGCTATCGCAAAATAAAACTAAGCGATTTTACATTTCCGCATCATCTGGCAAGACTGGTATTGGTAGAGCAACTCTACCGCGGGCTGAGCATTTTGAAAGGCAGCCCTTACCACCACGAATGAATGTGGGTGCCCCGAAAATGCTGCTGTTTACTGTCGGATTTTAGAATTCTGCAAAGAATTGCAAGGGGTTTTTCTCTTAGCTTGTGTATTTTTGCAGTCGCATGCAATTGGAAGAACAACTGAAAGCGGGTATTGCGCAGGCAATTACTGAATTATATGGTGAATCGTTGCCAGAAATTAAACTTGAAATCACGAATAAAGATTTCGAGGGTGATTATACATTTGTTGTTTTCCCACTGTTGCGCGTAAGCCAGAAAAAACCTGAAGAAACAGCCACAGAAATAGGGGAAAAAATGCTGAGTTTGGGAGCTCCAATTACTGCATATAATGTGGTAAAAGGATTTTTAAATCTGGTGTTAAAATCTGAAATTTGGACTTCTTTTTTGGCGCAATCTTGGAATGTAAATCAGTTTGGATTTCATGCAAGCAAGAACAGCAAGGTAATGGTGGAGTACTCTTCTCCCAACACAAATAAGCCACTGCATTTGGGCCATATCCGCAATAATTTATTGGGATATTCTGTGGCAGAAATTATGAATGCCAATGGGTATGACGTGGTTAAAGCCAATTTAATTAATGACCGCGGTATTCATATTTGCAAGAGCATGGTGGCTTGGCAAAAGTGGGGTAAGGGTGAAACTCCTGAATCCTCCGGAATGAAGGGCGACCATTTGGTAGGCAAATATTACGTAGAATTTGACAAGCATTACAAAGAAGAAATAAAAGCATTGGTGGCCGAAGGAATGGAGGAAGAGCAGGCGGCGAAGCAAGCTCCAGTGTTGTTGGAGGCACAGTCCATGCTGCGGCAGTGGGAGGCTGGCGATGCTGAAGTGCTTGATTTATGGAAAACCATGAATGCTTGGGTTTACAAAGGCTTTGAAGTAAGTTATAACCGATTGGGTGTAAAATTCGACCGGTTTTATTACGAAAGTGATACGTATAAATTGGGTAAAAACCTGATAGCGGAAGGATTGGAGAAAGGGGTGTTTTACCAAAAGGAAGATGCCAGTGTATGGATTGATTTAACCTCTGATGGGTTGGACCACAAGCTAGTATTGCGCAGCGATGGCACATCGGTTTATATTACACAAGATATTGGAACTGCGGATGAGAAATTCCGCGAGTACGGTGTAGATCGCAGTATTTATGTAGTAGGTAATGAGCAAGACTACCATTTTAAAGTGTTGTTTTTAATTATGCAAAAATTGGGTCGCGGCTATGCCCAAGGATTGTATCACTTGAGTTACGGTATGGTGGACTTACCTAGTGGGAAAATGAAATCCCGTGAGGGCACGGTAGTAGATGCGGATGATCTGATGACAGAGATGCATGAGACAGCGAAGGCAAAGACAATAGAACTGGGTAAAACAGAGGGATTAAATGATGTGGAATTGGAAGTGCTTTACGAATCGCTGGGTTTGGCGGCCTTGAAATTTTATATACTGAAAGTAGATCCAAAGAAACGCATGTTGTTTAATCCGCAGGAGAGTATCGATTTCCAGGGGGACACGGGTCCATTTGTGCTGTATACCTATGCCCGCATACAATCTATGTTGCGCCAAGCAGGTGAAGAGTGGAAAGCTTTTGAGGATATGGCGGATCTGCATGAAACCGAGAAAGCCGTGTTGGAAGTCTTGCATAGATTTCCTATGGAAGTGGAAGCTGCCTGTAGGAATTATTCGCCTGCCATAATTTGTCAATATGTGCTGGATTTAGCAAAAAGTTTTAACCGTTTATACAACGAATTATCCTTCTTAAAAGAGCATGATGCTCAGGCAAAAGCCACACGATTGAAGATCGCCTATTTCACAGCCAACGTGATAAAGAGCAGTGTGGAGTTGTTGGGCATGCGTGTGGTAGAACGCATGTAATGGTGCGAACAATTATTGCGAAAACGCAATAATTACTTTTTAATTTTATTAGGATTTTCTGCAAGAAATTGTTTCCAACCTGTTGCACCGGTTTTGGTGCCGAATTGTTTTGGATTGAGTTGGAAATAATGGCAAAGTGCTGCTGCTACTGCATCTGTTGCATCTGTGGTTTCAGGGCGTGTTTCAAATTTTATTAAATTCTCTAACATGGCGGCTACTTGTTCTTTGGTAGCATTTCCATTTCCTGTAACGCTTTGTTTTATTTTTTTGGGAGAATATTCATACACGGTAAGTCCTTTTGACATGGCGGCGGCAATCGCTACGCCTTGCGCCCGTCCGAGCTTTAACATTGACTGTACGTTTTTCCCAAAAAAGGGGGCTTCAATTGCGGTTTCAGTTATATTAAAACCTTCGATGAGGCCTACTATTTTTTCAAAAATATGCAGGAGTTTTTCACCGTGGTCGGTGAGTTTACCCAAACGCACCACACCTGTTGCAAGCAGTTTCATTTGCTTACCTTGAATTTCCACAATGCCATAACCGAGAAGGTTTGTGCCTGGGTCAATTCCGAGAATGATGCGCGGTTCCACCTTGCAAATATGGGCTAAAATATCCGTGGAATCTAAAATGGATTTCAGTTTTCATGCGCACTGTCGTTGCGCTTGTCTTGATGCTTATAGCAAAAAAAAGGAGTTAAGTATTGTACTTAACTCCTTTTTTGGTAGTTAATGCCTGTTTACTCTACAATGAGTTTTGTAACCTGACGTTCTTGGGTTTCTACATCGAGCAGAGACACAAGGTAAATGCCAGGTGACAGATTGCGGAGGTCAAATTGGTATGCACCTGCACCCAATGCGATGCCTTGCATATCCAATAAGTTACCGGTTAGGTCATACATTTCCGCCTTGGCTTCGCCGCTGCCTGTGATACGGAATTCCACACGCACACTTTCGGTGGCTGGGTTTGGCACCAAGCGCAGGTATGGACTGAACACGTCGCCTTGTTGTGGGGTTTCAGGTTCTATGTAATACCTGCCGAACTTATAATCGTGATTGCCTATTTGCACATGCAGAATGTCGCGTGCAATTTCAGCATCGGCATGTCCTGCTTGATCGATTACAGCCATTTGCACTAAGGTACTTTGGGTTACTGATTTTTTCAGTTCTTGTTCCCATAGTGCCAACAACACATCTTTGTCTGCTTGCTCGGCAGTGTTGCTTGCAACCACTGCTTTGAGTGCTGCTATGCCAGCTGCCTTGCCTTGGTTGGTATAGGTCCATTCCGCGCGGAGTTTCGCAATGATATAGGCGTCTAGTGCATTTTCAATAGCAACTTTTTGCATCCATTGTTCGAATGTAGCTTGGTCACCTTGTTGTATAAGGATTAGGGCCACTTCAATGCATTCTTGTGGGCTCAAACTTGCTGCAGTAATGCCTTTCAATTTGTCTTTGTCTATACCCAATTCTCCATCAGGAAGAATGATGATGACAATGCTTTTTCCAGTGTAATTGTCACACACATCCCACTTATCAAGTTTGTAGTATTTGGTATTTACAATTTGATGTCCGCAGGCTGCAGTGCTGCTATACATTTGAGTTGCAGGGCAACCACCAGAAGGCGCTACAGTACCATTTGTACCTAACATTCCGAAGTTACACCAGTAGGTAATTGGACCGCCAATGGCAGTAATATCAAATGCACCTCCCGCATTGTTGTTGCTGGTAAAGGTGTTCCTACCGGGCTGCGCGCCACCGCCGATAGTGCCAATGTGGTTGATACAAGCAATACCTGCAAATTGATAATTGTACAGATAGTTGTTGATGATATTTGGCACAGGAACTATGGCTCCAAAGCGCTGTACCATAATAGCGCGGCGGGTATCAAACACGCAGTTGGTGAAGATATCGTTGGTGTTGTTGCCTTGTTGCATGTAGATACCAATCGAGTTACAATTGGTGCCTACTGCTTTGCGGCAATCTTTCATTCGGATGACGTTACAATTGATATCAATATTGGTGCTCAATGAATCTAGAATTCCAATATCACCGCCCATATCAATGTCGTTTTCATTGATCACAGCATTGTTGGTGCGACGGGTCCAGATACCTACATCAAATCCCTTGATGTTGTTGTCGCGCACATTTAATGATTGCGTGTTTTCAGAGAAAATGCCTACCGTTTTTGCGTAGCGGTTATCTGAATTGCGCAACTCATTTGCATAAATTAAGATAGGCAGATCGCTGCTGGTAGCGCGGATTTGAACATCACTGCTAAACTTGCCTTGGAATGTTTTTTCTATTTCATTATTCTCAATATTCACCAAACCTGTATTGGTATTTACATCAATACTGCGGTGCATGTTGGTGAATTTATTTTCAGAAATATTCGCCAAAGAACGCAACATATAGATACCGTAATACCTGTTATTCTGACCACTTCTGTCGCTGTTTCTGAAATTATTTTGTGATACAATTTCATTCATTTTTACAGCAATAAGGCGTATGCCGAAATAGTCAAAATTGGGGTATAAGCCGGCGCTGGTGAAGTTGTAATCAGAGATCACAAAAGAGTTGCTGGTAATACCCTGGTTATAGGTAAGGCTTCCGCGGTTGATATTCACGCCTTGGTGGCAATCGGTGAAGGTATTGTCTGTGATTTTCACCCCTTCTGGTCCAGAGGTAGCCACATCGATGGCGTGTTTCGCGTTTTTGAAGGTAGAAGTATGTATAAATCCACTGGAGCTATCTCGGAAGGTAAATCCTACCCATACATCATGCATATCACAGGGACGGAATACGCTGTTATTGGCGCGAACAATAGAGGAGTCTTCAAAGATGATTTCTCCATCACGGTCGAATACCACATCTATAGTGGTCATATCCAATGCCGCTTTGTTGCGCACATACACACGTCCTGCCACATAGTATTTGCCATCCCACCATGTATTTGAGGTGTATACAGTAGAATCTTGAATCAGGTGGAAATCGGTATCTGAAGTGTTAAAGCAGCAATCTCCTTCTTTGATATAAATGGTGTCGTAGGCTTTACAACAGTTGCTGAGGAATGCTTCTAGCACAAACATGCCTGTATCGCAGATGGTGATCGTTAATTCATCTACTTCAATAGGCTCCCCATTTTGATACCAAGTATAGAGGAATCCGTCCTGCGGTTGGTTAACGGTAAGGGTAATGCATCCGTTAGAACCTGCGCAAATGGTGGGGTTCGGTGAACCTGAACCAATGTTGGCCACTGGGGGTGCCGTAAAGGTAATGCTGAATATTTCTGAAGTATCGCTGCAGCCAGTGCCGGTGTTGGTTACAATCAGCTGGTAGGTGCCATTGGCGTTGATTACCACATTTTGATTGGTAGAGAATGGATTTCCATTTTGCAACCAGTTATAACTGAAGGTTTGACCTGGAAGGGCAATGGGTCCGCAGACTTTAACCCCACTGGCGCTTTTGCACAGTCTATAACAGCCTTTAGGAATATTGCTCAGATCAGGTAAAGGATTTACCTGCACATATCCATACCCTATTCCTGGACAGCCGTTCAAATCAATGGCAGTGGCGTTGTAAGAGCCGGTATTGATTACAGTAATGGATGGCGTAATAGCCCCGGTATTCCAAGAAAGTGAACTAAAGGGTCCAGCCACACTTGCGGTTAGGGTTACGGGTATGCCTTGACATACAGCAGTATAAGATGGACTTACTGTAACTACAGGACCTTGCAACCAATTTAAGTTGAGTGTATCCGAGGCCGCGCAACCGAAGTAGTTGGTTACAGTGAGTATGGTATTCACCACACCTGCCGGTACACTATAGAAGGTAACAGGGTTTGTAGAATCTACATAGGCGCCGTTATTGAGGTTCCAATTGTAGGAATACCCTAATCCTGACAAGGCCAATAAATTCAAAGCACTAGAGGAACACATGCTATCTGGAGTGAGTATTGTCGCATTCGGATTTGGATTTACAATAACCGTAAAGGGCCCAAGTTTTTTAATACATCCATTGCCATTGGTTACATTTACCCAATATACTCCTGAGGTGGTAATGGTATCGATGTTACCAGTGTTGCCATCACTCCAAGCATATTGGAAACCAAAATTGAATGGAGCTGTTGCAGTTACATATTCACCATCGCAAATGGTAAGTGTAGGGCCGGTTGCAGGAATGCCGTTTTTAGTAAAGGTAAGCGCACCGGGGTTGAAGGTAGTTACCCAAATGGTATCAACAAAGGTGCTAATACAGCCTTGCTGATTTTGAATGGTTAAGGTTACCACCTTCATGCCCGTGCTAGAGTAGATATGAAAGGGGCTTTGTAGGTTAGAATTGTTTCCATCACCAAAGGTCCAGAACCAATTCACAATAGGAATCGCACTTGTACTTTGGTCTACAAACTGCACAGATTGGTTTAAGCAACCTGAATCGCAGACGCTAAACAATGCTCTGAAAGGAAGAATGGTAACCGTGTCGTTTACGGTTTTACTGCAGCCAGGTACACTTACGGTATGTTGAATAATGTAGGTGCCAGGATTTGCATAGGTGTGGTTTTGTGTTAGTGGCCCAGTAGTGGTGCTTGCGTCGCCCCAGTTGGTGCTGTAGCTTACAGATTGTCCTTTGATAACAGAATTTGGTTTGTATGAAAGTGAAATCAAATTGTAATTGCAATTCACAGGGAATGTATGCTTGATTTTTGGACGTAGGATGTACGGCACGTATACAGGCACTTTGAAGTAAGACCAGCATCCAGATGCGCAGTACACAGCGAATTGTACATTATAATAACCCGTGTCGCTGAACCAGTGTTGCGGGTTCAATTGGTTGCTGTAATCGCCATCGGTAAAGTTCCAATACACCACAGACCATGGTTGTCCGCTAATGGTTGCGGTGAATTGACCGGTGCAAGGATCGTAGCTTGTGCTCACTGTGGGGTTGCAAGAGCAGCTGGTGCCACCGCCACTGCCCGTAATTACGCAGCTTTGGCTTAGGGTAATCTGTGCAGTGTCCTTACAACCAAACTGGTTGGTTACGATCACTTGGTGGGTGCTGTTAAATACAGTAGAGAAGTGTGTATTCGTAGTATCTGCCGAAGCTGGAATACTGGTTTGTGGCGTCCATGAATAACTCCATTGTGGATTGTAGGTTGCCACCATTTGGTAAGGCACAGGTAAGTTTGGTGTAGCCATGCAATTGGCTGTGATACTCACATTGGGTTTTGGCTTTTTCGGAATAGGAGATAGGTTTTGAAACAAAGTTGTTGCACAACCATTTTTAGAAATAGTCAAAGAGTACAATCCTGCACTGGTTGCCCAAATGCTTTGTGAAGTAGCACCCGTGCTCCAGTTCCACGTATAACCTGGAGGGCCAATCAGGCGGATAGAATCCCCCTTACAGGTAGAATCTGCGAGGGTGATAGAGCCCACAGGAATGGCAAAAATGGGCACAATTTTGCTGCAGAAGCCATTGCACAAGCTGTTTTGAATATTGATTTGACCAGCGCTGATATTGCCCCACTGAATTATTAATGAATCAGAAGATTGGTACAATACATTGCCACCGATGGGCTGCCACTGCCAAATATTTCCAGGATTCGATGACAAGGTGTATACAACCGTGCTGCCGATACAAGAAGAATCAGGTCCGTTTATAACTGGGCACAGCGTATCTACAACAAGCACATTCAATGTCGCTGTATTGAAGCATTTGAAAGGTCCGCTAAAGTTGTTATTGCTATTGAAGTAGGTAGTGGTTATGGTGTAGCTACCTGGAGTGGCATAGGTAATTTGTGCTGAATTGCCAGAGGATACAATCGTGGCGCCTGGAGCCGACCAAGTGCTTCCTGCGATGTTTGGATGTGGGATATAGAAGTAAGAAGCTGTTTTCCCCACGCAAATCATGGTTGGGCCATTGATGGCAGGATTTGGGGGCAGCGCAATCAAGGGGATTTGAACCGTAATACAGTTATTGCACACCACATTTGGGTTTAAGGCGCATGCTGTTATGCTTCCTGTGCCTGCAGCACCCCAGTTTACTGTTATGCTGGTAGGCGTTGAAGTGAAGCTAACCTCGCCATTTACAGACCATGAAACGGGGAAGTTGCTGGTGTAGGTGCGGGTTGAAAATTCGCAGGTAGACTGCGCTGTATCTATTTTCAAAGAAGGTTGCACTACAAAGAAGAAAGTGTCTTTTTCCTTGCAGCAAGTGATGTCGTTGAATACATCAGCAACCACAAAGTAGGTGCCTGTAATTCCGGGAGGAATATTAACATTGATGATATTTCCTACGTTGGTAGCAATACTAATGTTGGGGTTTGAAGGCAACCAACTGTAGCAAGAACCAGGGATAAGTGGCACTGAGAATTGCACAACAGTGCCTGCACAAGCGGTATCAGGTCCTGATATTTGCAAATTTGCTGGGAAAATGGGCACATCTACAGAGTTGTAGCCGCAGGAATAGGGTCCGCCAGTAACATTCAACGTGATGTTACCCAAGGGACCTGCGCCCCAAACTACACAAATGCTATCGCCATTCGCTGAAGGCGTGCCTACACCCCCGGTAACGGTCCAGGTATAGGTAGCACCAGGATAATAAGGTGTTCCATAGCAATGTTTGGTGTGGTGGCATACCGTTCCAGGGCAAAGAATTGGGGGCGGTGTGCCATTGTTTACCAAAACAGCGAAGGTGGTATCATCCGAGCAACCTGAAGCGTATTTTACGGTAAGGGTAACATTGTAAGTGCCAAAGTTTGCATAAGTATGAGAGGTAAAAGGAGAGACAGTAGTGATTTGAGAGAAGTCGCCAAAATTCCAGTGGTAGGACACAATTTGTCCGGCAATGCTTGAGGCGCTTGCATTAAAGTGCGTAGCTCCGCTGAGGCAAGCGGTATCTGCTTTTGCGGAAGCTGTTGGTGAGGGGCACACATCAAACACACAAATTTGGGTATCTGTGCAGCCAAAATCGTTGTACGCTACCAATTGAACGGTTACGGTTGGGCCTGCGCCTGCTAAAACTTGAACGACATTAGAATTGGCACCTGAAACGATGCTACCACCGCTAAGCACCGTCCATTGGAAATTGTAAAGCGCATTGCTCATGAGGAAGCCTTGAATATCAATGGCTTGAATAGAACTCACATTGTTTTGGCAGAGGCAAGAACGGCCTTCTTTACCATTTTGGTCTGTGCTCCCTGGTTGTCTTCTAAGGTCGCAGAAATTGCCAATTTGGGGTTGGTTGGCCACGAGTACATTGAGTTTACCCGTGTTTTTACAACCATTTACCGTAGTTTCGGTAACCACAATGATTCCAGTACCGGCGGTATTCCAATTGATATTTACGGGGTTTGCCGAGTTGGATCCTGTGATGGTGCCGCCCGTGGCGGTCCACAAGTAATTCGAGCCCACAAATCCATTGGCCGTATACAGGGCACTTTGGCCTTCACACAGGGTATCTGTACCCGTTATGGAAGGGAAAGGTTTGGGGTAAACGGTAATGACTTGGGTTGCGGTGTAGGTAATGTTATTTACTACATAGGAAAGCGTCACCGTGTAGGATCCTGCATTGACAAAAGTGTGTGTGGGACTGCAGTCATAACTGCTGTCATAGGGTCCGCTGCCAGGGTCGCCAAAATTCCAGACATAGGAACCATTTCCAATGCTAGAATTGTAAAAGGTGACCGCAAGCGGGGCACAGCCAGCAGTCGTGCTGGGGTTAAATTGCGCAGGTTGGGCTTTGAGTGCGAAAGGACTCAGGAAACCAAGAATGAGTAAGAAAAGCGCGAGTCGAGGAGTAGTGATTTTTTGCATAGGCTTTATCGTTGGAGTTGACAATGACACAGTATTTTTTGTCGACTCCCTTAAAACGATCGACCAAAGTTACACAATCCTGACATAAGTGCAAGGGGGTATATTTACAATTTGACAATCAATGGAATAATTCTAAAGAATCACCATGAAATTGCAGGTGAAAAATTGTAAATTCGCGACAAATTAAAACTATGGCATTTGACATTGATCTCATACGCACCATTTACGAAAGAATGCCTGCCCGCGTGGCAGCTGCTAGGACCCTGTTGGGCAAGCCTTTAACATTGACTGAAAAGATTCTCTACTCGCATTTGTGGGCAGGTGATCCTTCTAATGTTTATGAAAGAGGGCAGTCTTATGTAGATTTTGCACCAGATAGAGTGGCTATGCAAGATGCAACAGCGCAGATGGCTTTGTTGCAGTTTATGCAGGCAGGCAGACCTAAAGTGGCTGTGCCCTCTACGGTGCACTGCGATCACTTGATTAATGCAAAAGTGGAAGCAGAGCAGGATTTGGCTTTTGCGAATCAGGAAAGCAAGGAAGTTTTTGATTTCCTATCCTCTGTGTCAAATAAATACGGTATCGGTTTCTGGAAGCCAGGTGCAGGTATTATTCACCAAGTTGTGCTTGAAAACTATGCATTCCCGGGTGGAATGATGATAGGAACCGACAGCCACACTGTGAATGCAGGTGGATTGGGCATGGTTGCCATCGGTGTGGGTGGTGCAGATGCTTGTGATGTTATGGCAGGATTGCCATGGGAGCTTAAGTTTCCAAAACTCATCGGGGTAAAACTTACAGGTAAGCTGAGTGGTTGGACTTCACCTAAAGATGTTATTTTAAAGGTAGCAGGTATTCTTACTGTAAAAGGTGGAACGGGCGCTATCGTTGAATATTTTGGCGAAGGCGCCATCAATATGAGTTGCACAGGTAAAGGCACCATTTGTAATATGGGTGCTGAAATTGGAGCAACCACCTCTACTTTCGGATACGATGACAGTATGGAAAGATACTTGCGTGCTACTGGCAGAGCTGATGTAGCGGATCTTGCAAACCAAGTGCGTGAGCACCTTACTGCGGATGCCGAGTGCTATGCAAATCCAGAGGCGTATTTTGATCAGGTGATTGAGATTAACCTTTCTGAGTTGGAACCGCATATTAACGGTCCGTTCACTCCAGATTTGGCAACACCTGTAAGCAAAATGAAAGAAGCAGCAGCAGCCAATGGTTGGCCTACAAATATTGAAGTCGGTTTGATTGGAAGTTGCACCAACTCTTCGTATGAAGATATCAGCCGCGCTGCAAGCTTGGCGAAGCAAGTGGCTGAGAAAAATTTGAAGACCAAAGCTGAGTTCACCATCACCCCGGGCAGTGAGCAAGTGCGTTACACCATTGAACGCGATGGTTTCATTGATACTTTCCATCAGATTGGTGCCACTGTATTTGCAAATGCCTGCGGCCCTTGTATTGGTATGTGGACCCGCGTAGGTGCTGAGAAGAAAGAGAAGAACTCAATCATTCACTCCTTTAATAGAAACTTTGCTGCCCGTCAGGATGGCAACCCAAATACGCATGCCTTTGTAGCCAGTCCTGAATTGGTAACTGCTATTGCGATTTCAGGTCGTTTGGATTTCAACCCGCTTACTGACTCCTTGGTAAATGAGAATGGTGAAGCGGTGAAATTGGACGAACCAACGGGAATGGAATTGCCAGCAAAAGGTTTTGCAGTAGAAGATGCCGGATACCAAGCTCCAGCAGCAGATGGAAGCGGTGTTCAAGTAAATGTAGCGCCTGACAGCAACCGTTTGCAATTGTTAGAGCCCTTCGCAGCTTGGGAAGGAACCGATTTAACAGGTGCGCGTTTGTTGATTAAGGCAAAAGGGAAATGTACTACTGACCACATTTCTATGGCTGGACCATGGTTGAAATTCAGAGGTCACTTGGACAATATTTCTAACAATATGCTGATTGGTGCGATTAACTATTTTAATGAGAAGCCAAACTCAGTGTTGAACCAACTTACTGGAGCTTATGATGAAGTGCCAAAAGTACAGCGCATGTATAAGGCTGCAGGTGAATTTAGCGTAGTAGTGGGTGAAGAGAACTATGGAGAAGGTTCAAGCCGCGAGCATGCTGCTATGGAGCCTCGCCATTTGGGTGTGCGCGCTGTATTGGTGAAGTCTTTTGCACGTATTCACGAAACCAACTTGAAGAAGCAAGGAATGTTGGCATTAACTTTTGCGAACAAAGAGGACTACGATAAAATTCAAGAGCACGACACAATCGATATTCTTGGCTTGACTAGCTTCACTCCAGGTAAATCTTTGGAATTGCTATTGAACCACAAAGACGGCAGCAAGGATACGATTTTGGCAAATCACACATATAACGAACAGCAGATCGAATGGTTTAAGGCCGGTGGCGCTTTGAATATTATCCGCAAAAGTGTAAGTGCTTAAAATAGAATAGATTTAAACCCTAACAGGGGAGAATTAAAGAAAAAAAAGTGGCAATTTAGGGGGCCACTTTTTTTTCCGATGAAATATGACTAATTTTGTCATTAATAAAATAGTCATGAATTCCAGTTTTGGAAATACCTTACGTAAGGCCCGCAAGCAATTGGGCAAGAGAGTGCCTGAAATTGCGGCGCACCTTGGGGTGGATTCAAGCCTTGTCTTGCGCTTTGAAAGCAACAATAGACTACCTACCAAGTCGCAAGTGTTGCTGTTGGCAGAGGCCTTGCAAACACCATCGTCTGAATTCATGGTATTGTGGTTAAGCGCAAGAATCATGAAAGAGCTTGATGGTGAGCCTTTGGCAAAAGCGGCCTTAATTGCAGCCGAGCAGCAAGTCACCTATCAGCTCAATACTTCAAATCAATTTCAAGATTACACGGAAAAACTGAAAGAGGTGAAGGTTTGGAAGGATGAGCTAGACCGCATCAGAAGCAAAGGCAATTACAGAATAGAAGAAGCGCTAGATATTGAGTATACATTTCACAGCAATCGGATAGAAGGCAACACCCTAAGCTTGCAAGAAACTGATTTGGTTATAAACCAAGGGTTGACGATTTCAGGGAAAAGCATGCGCGAGCATTTGGAAGCCATCAACCATGCCGAGGCGGTGGCTTTTATTAAGGAATTGGTTCAAGAAAAAAGGTCAATTACCGAGGGCATTATTTTGCAAATACACAACCTTGTATTGCGCGGCATAGACCGCGAAAATGCGGGTAAATACCGCAGCTTACAGGTTCGTATTGGGGGCAGCAAGCACATGCCTCCGGATGCATGGGAAGTTTCCATTCAAATGGAAGGCCTGCTGGAATGGTATCGGAAACACGAGCATATACACCCTGTGTTGCTCGCAGCTGAAATGCATTCGAGGTTGGTAGCCATTCATCCATTCATAGATGGAAATGGACGTACCTCGCGCTTGCTTATGAATTTAATACTCCTGCAGCACGGTTATGTAATTGCCAATATCAAAGGCGATACCACTGAAAGGCTATTGTATTATCAGTCCTTAGAAAATTCCCGAAAAGAAGGGGACACAGAATTCAATCATTTTGTTTTAGACACAGAAATACAATGTTTGAAGGACTACGTTGCCATACTTAATGGACAAGGGTCTTAGGGCTTAATTCGCCTTGGGATTCTTGTCTTTTTTTGCAGCCGGTTCATTGTCGATCCACTGCTGAAAGGTTTGTAGGTTAAAGGGCGTATTGGGCTCTATGGCTATGGTTTGGCTGTCCGTTACGTATTCTACTTTTGACATATATTTTTGGCCATGAATTTCAGAAAGGGCTACCAAATACACCTCTTGTCCTGGGGGCAGTCGGTCGCCAAAAGTGATAAGTCCGCCATTCTCAGCGCTTCCTTTGAGGAAAGACCGTACATTTTTAAACACCATATATACAGCAGATCCTGAGCCTTGGATGAGCACTTTAAAGAACGCCGCCGTTTTGAACTGGGATTTTACACGAAGATTGGCGCAGGCGTCTCCATTGATTAAGCCTAGAGAGGCGACTTTGAGCACCACCCTACCCGTATTGCCAATGACACCCAAGGCCTTATTCATCAATGCAGTACTGAGTTTTTCTTGGGTCTGTGGAACGGCCTGAGATTGGCTTCCTGTGCGGTTCATCCAGGCATCTAAATACACTGATTCACCCGTCTCGCTGTACATTTCTGCCAATTCTTCGGCGGTATAACCGCCTTCCTCTGGACTTATGTAAACAAGTTCCATCGGATTTTGCGCAGCCCCAGACATAACCTTAAATCGAAATGTACGTTTGTGCGCATCTGGCATTTTGCACACATTTAATTTGGGGTATTTCTTAAGAAAATTCTCTACATAATTCTCGTACTTTTTACTCAAATTATATACTTCTTTTGAATATAAGTTATCTTCAACAAATACATTTACCACCCTGCCCGATTTGTTTACTTTAAAGGCATAAGCTAAAAAGTTTTTATTATCATTTAATTCTTCACCTATATTTTCAGGAAAAACAAAACGCCTATTAAAATAGTTTTGCCAGCTAGCGCCGCTGCAAGTTCGCAGGCGTGCAGGTTGGTTTTTAGTATCCCCTGCATGTAATACCATTTGCACGTTTATTTTTCTATTTTTTAGTGCGTTTAGTGTGTCGTTTTGATCTTGAATTTCCCATTCGGCCATGCCTTGTTGGTTGCGCACGGCGTCCCAAACTTTAAAATCTTTACGTGTGTTTTTTAGCGGAAAGGCAACGGAAATAGGATGTTTATCCTTGAGCTGTAAGGTGTCATTCTGTTGCAAGGCAATAATATTGAGCATGCCTACTGTTTCGAGTATTATACCATCCGTGGTGCGGGTAATCAGGTTTTCTGCCGCGAATTGAGAAGGTTTTACATATTCCGTAAGCTGAACCGTAACTGTACCTGTAGCTTCCACGCCTGATTTGGTCTCCAAGCTGTGTCCTGCAATAGCAATAATGCTTCCAGCAGCGCCATACAATACCGTATCAGAAGCGGGATTATAGGCTATGACTTGGGTGCGGGGTTGCAGGTATTGGATATCTTGAGTATCCGGGTTGTACACGGCAATGTTGCCTTTATCTGCCAATGGACTGTAGGACTGCGCTGTACTAAAGGTGAAGTCCTTTGTATTGTGGGTTCCAGGATCAAGACTGAGCTTCTTTTGATTTTCAGCTCGGGAAAGTGCCTCAATCACTTCTTCTTGTGCGTTTACAGTTTCATGTTGCTGACAGGAAAGAAGGAAAATAATGACCAAACCTATTGGATACCTCATATTGGGATAACGCGGGTGGGGTATTTTTATTTCATCCTTGATGGCGTATTTTTATTAACCTACAGTAATTGAATATTTTAATAATGACTTACCAGGCTCTGAAAACCTGTATGCTAATTCAAGGAATTGGGGAAACAATATCTGTGCATTAAACGTTAAATTTGCCGTTATGCATATTGAGCAAATCTACACCAATTGTTTGGCGCAGGCTTCCTACTATGTAGAGAGCAACGGAGAAGTAGCCATCATAGATCCTATCCGGGATTATGAGGTTTATGTGCACAAAGCCAAAGAGAGGGGTGCAAGCATTAAATATATTTTTGAAACGCACTTTCATGCTGATTTTGTAAGTGGGCATTTGGATTTGGCCAATGCCACGCAAGCCACCATCGTGTTTGGGCCGGGCGCCGAAACGGGTTTTGACTGTGTGGTGGCAAAAGATGCGGAAGTATTTGCGCTAGGCGCGGCGGAATTGCGCGTTGTGCATACCCCAGGTCATACACCGGAAAGTACTTGTTATTTGTTGTTTGATGAGACCAATAATCCGCATGCAATATTTACAGGAGACACCCTTTTTGTTGGAGATGTAGGCCGTCCTGACCTATGCCAAGCCGGTGCGAACATGACCATGGAAGACATGGCAGGAATGCTTTACGAATCGTTGAATTCCAAAATTGTGAAGTTGCCAGATACCGTGATTGTATATCCGGGGCACGGCCCAGGCAGCGCATGCGGCAAGAGTTTAGGACCTGAGACTCAGAGTACTATAGGCAAGGAAAAAGCCACGAACTATGCGCTTCAACCCATGAACAAAGATGAATTCATTAAGGTAGTTACCGATGGTATCGCGCCACCCCCTGCCTATTTCTTTGCAGATGCCGCCTTGAATAAAAATGGATATTCCCTGATTGATGAAATCATGAATGAGGCAAAGCCGCTTGTGCTTGCTGAATTTGAAACTGAAATGAAAGCGGGGGCTATGGTTTTGGACACACGCATTCCTGATGTCTTTGAAAATGGATTTATCCCGGGTGCGATCAATATTGGCTTGAATGGACAATATGCAATTTGGGCTGCTACGCTTTTTGATTTGGACAGGAAAATTGTCATACTTGCTGATGAGGGAAAAGAACGTGAAAGTATTGTGCGTCTTACCCGCGTTGGCTTTAGCAATATAAAAGGGTATTTAGCGGGTGGTATACCTACATGGACTTCGGCTGCTAAGCCGTTGGATTTGGTGATTAGCATTACCCCAGAGGAATTTGCATTGGATACCAAATACAGCGAACAAGCGATTCTCGATGTGCGCAAACCATCAGAGTGGTCCGGCGGAATTGTAGAAAATGCGACCCTTGTGAATCTTGAAAACTTGCAGGATAAGTTAGAAGATTTGGATAGAGAAAAGGATTATGAAGTGCATTGTGCAGGTGGCTATCGCAGCATGATTGCATGTTCCATATTGAAGGCAAATGGATTTTACAGGGTAAAGAATGTATATGGCGGATTTTCCAAAATAAAAGAAATGGAAGTGCCTATTGTTATCCCTGAAGGGGTGAAGGCATGAGAATATTGCGTTATTCTTCTACTGTTTTTATGGTATTTATGCTCTTGATTATTGGGCAGCGCCTGCAACAATTTTCAAGAATTACTCCATTAATAGTAGGCGAAAATCCAGGCTATTACGATCAATGGTTGCGCGAGAAAATGCCTGCCAATGGCGTATTCCCGCATTGGATGCGCGAAGAATGGGCGCGATGGGATCGCATGCAGGTGCGCAACCGCGCGGTGATAGACCTCAATGTGATACTCATTCGATGAGTGGATTAAAGGATTGATCAACTTAATTCAGGCATTTTTGTTAATTTTGTAAGAAATATACATGAATAAGAAAGGGATTTTCAGCAGCATAGGTTTGCTCTTTGCTATAGGCACTTTATACATGGGGGCTCGTGCATTGAGTTCGTTTAATGTTATGGGACAAGGGGAGCATCCAGGGTATTATGACCAGTGGTTTGCAGAGAAAAAGGATGCATCTGGAAAAATTCCTTCTTGGCAATATGCCAAATGGGCAGCCTGGGATCGCATGCAAGTGAAAAGCCGTGGCACTGAGGACATCATTGATACGGTTGTGCAAATGGGGCCCGCAGCCATTGGCGGACGCACCCGCAGTATTTGGATTGACCCTCGTAACGACCAAGTCATATTGGCTGCAGCTATTTCTGGCGGTGTATGGCGCAGTGAAAATGGGGGTGAAGACTGGACTCCGATTAATGACCAAGAAACTTCCTTAATGGCAAGTTGTATTGTTCACAACCCATTTAATCCTGATATCGTGTATTACGGAACAGGAGAAGGAAGAGCCAATAGCGCAGATGTAGATGGTAATGGTATTTATAAGAGTACCGATGGGGGCAAGACTTTCCAAGTGCTGTCTGCAACTGTAGGCTTGTCTGGTTTTTCAACCATTTGGGATATCAAACATTCTTTTACAGATTCCTTAACCTTTTTTGTAGGTACGCACACGCGTGGTGTATTCCGCACCATAGACGGTGGCAAAACCTTTGAGCAGGTGCTAGGTACGGGCAGTTTGCAGGCCAATTCATTATTGGTATTGCCTAATGACCGTGTGTTGGTAGGTATGTATACGAATCAGATTTACGCCAGTGACAGCAGCGGTAAAAAGGGTACTTTCAAGACCGTACCGATAACAGGCTGGCCTGGCTCTGGTGTATATGGCAGGGTTCAATTGGCAAATTGCCGTAATTTTCCGAATGTAGTGTATGCACTGCTCGAAGGTTATGGTTTTAATGACGCCCCAGCGGGTTTCTTTAAAAGCAGCAATGGCGGCAAAACATGGATAAAACAAACTGCTCCTACAAATATTGGTTCAGGTTATCAGACCTATTGTGTGATGCTTGGAGTAAGTCCTGTTGATACCAACGTTGCTGTTGCCGGTGGTGTATACATTGGACAAACCAATGATGGTGGCAAGAATTGGATTAGTAAGAATGTGGGTCATGCAGACCACCATGCAATGTCGCCTTTTTATAGCAACACAGGATTTTTCTTAGTGGGTACTGATGGTGGTATTTACAAATACAGATATACATCGGCGAACGTACAAGAGACATTAAATTCGGGGTATTATGTTACCCAATTCTATGCGGGAAATTTTGGGCCCAATGACTTTGCTTCCATTGGTGGAACGCAGGACAATGGCACGCATGTGGCGACTGCTAAATTGACATCTCAAAAGTATTATGGCGCCGATGGTGCCTACGCGCATATCGGGTTGCAGGATGGTAAAATTGCTTATTTTTCAACCCAGAATCAGGGCATTCGAAGAATACAGAATTTCAATCCTGCTGTTATTCCCTCATTTACGGATGGTATTGATGATGCCCGATTTGCCGCAGATGGAGTGAATTTCATCAATGCCTATGCGATGAATCCTGCGGATCAGATGCAATTGTATTATCGCACGAACAAATACCTCTACCGTTCGGTAGATGGTGGAGACAGTTGGGATCCAATTACCAATTTGCGCAGTCAACTTAAGGCTATTGGTATCAGTGCAGAAGAAAATCCTGTAGTGTACACTGGCGGCGGTGCAGCCCAGTTGTACAGAATCGATAAGGCTGTAAATGCCAATCCAGGTGGCGAAGTAAGTTATAACAATGCGTTCCCAGCTTCTATTACTTCGGACTTTCTCAATTCTATTGCGGTGCATCCTAATGATAGATATTGTGTATTTATCAGTTTTAGCAACTACAGCACACAGCCGCGTGTTTGGCGCATTTCAGGATTGAATAGCGCAAACCCAGTATTTAAAAATGTGTCAGGAAATTTGCCTCCAGGTTTACCTGTCAATTACGTAGCTGTAGACCCTGCATATCCTGAAAAGAACTTGTTTGCAGGTACTGATTTTGGATTGTATTACAGTACCGATAGCGGAACCACTTGGGTGAAAGAATTGAGAATCCCGAATGTAGCCGTGCATGAAATAAAAATGCGCAAAGACCGCACGTTGTTTATCTATACCCATGGCAGAGGTATGTGGTATTTGCAATTGAAACCCACCGGAACTAACGCAGTGAAAAATCCGTTAAAAGCGCTTGTTAAGGTATATCCAAACCCTGCTTCAGAGCAGGTGCACATCCGTTTTGAAGGCAATCAGAAGCCAGCAGATGTTATGGTATACTCCATGGCTGGTGCAGCATTAGAAACCTTCAAATTCAACGGTGAATCTGCGGTTCTTAATGTATCTGAATATACTGCAGGATTTTATTTTATTAAAGTTCTTCGGGGTTCGGAAACCTTTACTGAACGCATTCACATTACACATTAATGTCTGACAAAACAGAAAAAGAGCTTAAAGTTCTTGAGTCAGAATTGGCTGAACTATCAGGTCCCCTGCTAGAAGTAAGCACCGAAATGATAAGCCAAGGCTATACAGAATTTCCTATTTTTATCGCCCATGAAGGCAATATTGAAGATTTGGGTGAGGTGCTATTTGATGCGGGAGAGTATCAAGTGCCCTATCATATCAATGTCTCTATGCTTGAGGATTTTGTTGAATCAGGCATTATTCCTGCCGATAAGGTAGAATTATTTAAAACGGCTTATGGCAATGCAAAGCAAAATATGTGCGTGTTTTTTGTAACCTTGGCGCAAGCACGATTTGTATTTTATCCCTATGCACGCAGAGATTCAGACAATAAGTAATGCCAATAACCATCGATATTGTTATACTCAATTTTAACACCCAAGGGCTGTTAGAAACTTTGCTTCCAAGGGTAATTGAGAAATCTAGGATGGAAGGGGTGTCTGTGGTTGTTGCTGATAATTGCAGCACAGATGGCAGTGTGGCCTTTGTGCGTGGCACCTTCCCTGAAATTGAACTGATCGAAATTTCTGAGAATAAAGGATATGCGGGTGGATATAATGCGGCATTAAAGAATAGAAAAGCAGATTATTTTATACTACTTAACTCCGATGCAGAACCTGAGCAGAATTGGCTTGAACCCTTGGTGGATTTGATAGGTAAAGATCCTAGTATAGGCGCAGTACAGCCAAAACTATTGGATTATTATCATAGAAATAAGTTTGAGTATGCCGGAGCTTGCGGTGGATTTATTGATAAATTCGGCTATCCATTTTGCCGGGGAAGAATATTTGGCAATGTAGAAGTAGACCAAAAACAGTACGATGATGTGCAAGAGCTGTTTTGGGCTACAGGTGCTTGTTTTTTAGTGCGCAGAGAGGCTTGGGAACAGTCCGCAGGTTTAGACGAGACGTTCTTTGCCCACATGGAAGAAATTGATTTGTGCTGGAGATTGCAGCTGCTCGGATATAAGATATTGGCTTGCCCTAGCAGTGTGGTATATCATATGGGTGGGGGCACGCTGAGCAATTTGAGTCCGCGTAAAACATTTTTGAATTTTCGTAATAATTTATTGATGATGCATAAAAATCTGCATGCATCAGAACGGGATTCAGTAATTTTTAAGCGAAAATTATTGGATGGTTTAGCGGCTTGTTTTTTTATTCTCCAAGGAAAAATAGCGCACATACCTGAAGTCTGGAAGGCACACAAAGCATTTGACGCCATGAAGCCAAATACGCCAACGAATCCTGGGGCTGTATTGAGAAAGGACTTGAAAGGTATGATGATGCAAGGACTTGTTTGGAATTTTTTTGCCAAGGGGAAGAAAGTCTTTTCGAAATTGAAGTAACAGTTCCTAATTTAGGGGGAACATAAAGCAATACAAAAAAAGGCACCATTACGGCGCCTTTTTTTATGTATACGAAACCAATGAATTAGAAATCTAATTTATAGTAGAAAACGGGTAGGAACCCCAACTGATACTCTTCTCTGAAGTAAGGTGCATCGCTGGTGTAGGAGTATTTCAGAATGTTCCTGTTATTGGTAATATTCACCAGATCAAATGCGATTTCATGGGTTACTTTTTTCGCATTTATTTTATAGCTGATACGGGCATCTATGCGGCTGTAGGCATTTCCAAAACGCAATGTATTTTTTTGCGCATCCAATTCCACATATTCTCTTTGTCTGCGAGAAGCAAAGGTGTCAATTGGTGAATACCTTCTTGCGCCGGCCATGGTGATTTTACCGCCTATATTAAGTATGCCGCGTTTGCTTACTTTCCATTCTTTGGCAAATAAAGCGTTAAAAGCGTAATCTGTATTGAAATCAGAATTGCGTTCTACGCCGTCGCTGCCTTTGTATTTGGCATCAAATAAACTCAAGGTTGCCATGTAGAAATAGCCTTTTGTAAATGACTTTTCGAAGGTAAATTCAACGCCATAATTTGTACCTGTTCCGCTATTTACCAAGGTATCAGGGAAGAAACGACTGAACCCACTACCCGTGTTTGCAAGGCTGAACGAGCTCGGACGCGTGGTTACCGGAATATTGGACAGGGTTTGATAATAGGTCTCAAATTTGAAGCGTTTGTCTTTTCCAATGACCTGGTCAAAACCGAGTACCAAATGCTTGCTGCGGGTCATACCCATATTAAGGTTGTGGGGTCTCGTATTTCCGGGAAGGATATAGAAATAGGTATAGCCGGGTTGGATTTGGCTATGGAAACCTGCACCAAAGTTGAGGGATTGTTTTTTACTCAACTGATACCGGGCACCTAGGCGCGGCTGTATGGCTTCAGTGCTGGTATGAGACAATCCTGAGGATTGGTCTTTAATGGTGAAAATTTGTGAAGTTATACCGCCTGAAACCTGCCATTTTGCCGTGGGTTTCCATTTCATCTGCACATAAGGTTGCAGCATGAGTCCAGTGCCTTTTGAGTTCCATCGGTCAAACCACTTCCAGTAGTTGGCTGTATCTGCGAAGTCGAAGTTTCTTGCGCTGTCTCTGAAATTGAAGATATACTGGGTGATCTGCACTCCGTATTTAATAGAGGCACGGCTGGACAGTTTGGTATTAATAAATAGGTTGGTTCCTATCGTTGAAGTTTTGAACGTATATCTTAGATTTTTAATAATTGAATCATTTTCATACCTGTAGGCTTTTTGGCCACTGGGCCTGATAAAGCTGTCGATGGCATGACGAAATACCAACTGGTGCATGGAATTGATATTTTGATTGCTTACTGCTACAACCGCATTGAGGTAGCTTTTCTTATTTAAGTTCCATGTAAACACACTGCCTGCAGTACCCATGCGCGATTTGAAGTATTGATCACGGTCGTCGTCGCCATAGAGTTCGGTGCTGCTTTCTTTTTGATTGCTAATAATAATGTCAATGTTGCTATTGCCACCGATTCCGAAGAAGGAAAGATTGCCTTTTTTTCCGAGGGGGAAATTCATTTTGAAAGACAGGTCTTGATAGCGAGGAACGGCGTCTGTACCTAGGTTAATGTTTAAGGCATTGAATATTGCTAGTGTGGAGTAGCGGTATGTTACCAAAAAGGAGGACTTGCTTTTCTTTGAAAATGGGCCTTCTGCCATGAGGTCCCAACCGAAGAGACCCAACTGGGTGCTGAACTCTGTTTTGGTGTTATTGCCACTGCGCATTTTAAGGTCAAAAGCGCCTGCTACGGAATTGCCATATTCCGCAGGAAATGCACCAGTAAAGAAATCGCTGTTTCCAAGCATTTTGTTATTGATTATGGAAATAGGACCGCCAGAGGTACCTGCAATGGCAAAGTGGTTTGGATTGGGAATGTCAATACCTTCCAAGCGCCATAATACTCCTTGCGGGCTGTTCCCACGCACTACGATGTCATTTCTGGAATCATCTGCCCCTTGTACACCCGCAAAATTGCTGGCCATTCGGGCAGGGTCTCCACGGCTCCCTGCGAAACGGTCTGTTTCGTCCACTGTAAACAGACGCGCACTTACCAATGCGTTTTCGTTGTTGGGTTCGGTTTGTTTTGATTTGGCAACAATACGGGCCGTCCCAATCTCCATTACCATTTCCTCCATTTCAATATTCAGAATCACTTCTTTCGCGGAGCTTACAATGATGTTTTGCAGCACCACTTCTTTGTACCCTTGAAGGGTAATCAACAAATTGTGGCGCCCTGCGCTTACCCCAGCAATGGCATATTCGCCATTGGCATCTGCGGTAGCGGAGAGCAGGCTGTCTGCTGTGGCTGTTGTGATTTTTACACTCACATTTGCAAGCGCTTGTCGGGTTTCTTTATCCACGACCTTGCCGCGAATGGTTTGGGTTTGCGCATTCAACAAGAGAAGGCAAAACATGGAAAGACCGAGGAGGAATACCTTTTTCATGGTTACCTGCGAAGAAATGGATAAAAAGTGAAGCTTGTTTATGGAAAATCAAGTCGATTTCAACAAAGTAGGAGATGTTTTACGAAAAAATGCAAAAGACCCAGCATTTATTGGGCTTTTTTGCAAATAATCATTGTATTGAGGGAAGAGTTGCGATTTTTAATAAAATATGGACACATTCAAAGCCCTGTTTGGCGCTGATAAAGCACAAATTAAGGGTTGCTAATTACTTGGGATTACTTTGGTGCACCGATCTGTATCCATTGTTTAATTACCCCCAAGCTAGAGTCTAGATGCAGGCTATCAGCAAGTTGGTGTTGTTTTGTTGGGGGCATGGTTTTTTCGGTAAACAACACCCGTTCAAAGGTGCCTTTTTCAATCAGTGATTTCACTGTATCATACCTCAGTACTTCTGTTCCGCTATAGATATTCCACATACTACTATGACAGCCGGCACAATGTCTCACCAAAATGGGGAAAACGTCTTTATCCCAAGTAAGGGTGTTTTGGGGTTTTTCATCAGCGATTAGGAGCTGCAGTGCCAAAAGGAAGCTGGCAAGAAAAAGAAGGGGCTTGATGTGTCGTACTTTCATAGGCCAAAGGTATTTATGGAAGGGGATAGGAGGGAGTTGAATGTGTAAATGTGCAGGAT
Organism: Flavobacteriales bacterium; assembly: GCA_040376005.1. Classification (GTDB taxonomy): domain Bacteria; phylum Bacteroidota; class Bacteroidia; order NS11-12g; family UBA955; genus JAGXTF01. Next base: position 3,792 of record JBEIRK010000016.1, on the reverse strand, counting down.
GGATGATTCAATAGACAAATATTAGTCACAAGACTTTTCGCTTGTTGGATATATAAAGCCTAATTTGGGATCAATTTGATCTGGGAACCTACATTTGGCAGGTTCTTTTTTATCATAGCATGTGCCTCTATGCAAGTAGACCTCGCCTTCTAGACTAAAGGGTTTATTCCATTTGGTTAATCCTGAAAATTTCCAAGCAAAAATGCGTTCTCCCAGCTCATTGCCTTTCGAGTCTTTGCCTTTCCACGTGCCATATATTTCTTGGGTTTGAAACAGCAATTCTTTTTTATTTACGCTAAATATTTCAAGCTTTGCTGTTGCAATAAAATCAGCATTATAAGAGGGTCTAAAAGCGTCATTTGTGCCATCACCATTCGGGGTGAAAATATTTGGAACAAAAATTAATAATGAATCAACGGTTCCATTGCCTGTTGCTGCTTTTACATCCGAGCAATCACATCTTTGGCAATCCCTGTAATTTTTTTGACAAGCGAAATTGCAAATTCCGAAAATGAAAATGATTAGCGCACCGAATATTGCAGTTTTAAACCGCTGCATTTTTGTATTGACCCTTACTCTTGCGAATGTTGCAGGCCACTACTTTGTATTCAGGACATAGGGCATCTGTATCGCACTCGCTGCTGGTGATATTGTTCATTGCAATTTCCGGGAAGTGGAAGGTAGAAGAGAGCACGCCTGGTTTTACTTCATCTGTAACCTTGGCTTTAATATCTACTTTTCCTCGGGCACTGATAACGCATACCATTTCGCCAGATTGTATTTCATGGCGTGCTGCATCTGTGGGGTGAATAAGGAGCACATCTTCCGTCAAAATTTTAACATTACCGGTGCGGCGGGTCATGGTGCCATTATTGTAATGTTCCAGTTCGCGGTTGGTGGTAATGATGTATGGAAATTCAGCGCCATTCTTCAAAATCTCAGGTGTTTCGCGCCAATCCGCCGCTACGAATTTGCCTTTACCGCGCTTGAAGCTTTCTATATGTAGAACTTCAGTATCTGAACCATCGGGCAGTACTGGCCATTGCTTTCCATTGTCGCCCAGCTCTTCCCATTTAACACCGGCGAAGAAGGGAACAATCTGAGAAATTTCTTGGAGCATGGTGTCTGGATGATAAGGCGCTTGCTTGCCACCCATTTTATTAATAATTTCTACCAATATCTGTCCATCAGGCTTGGTGCCTTCAAGCGGTTCAACTACTTGCTGCACTCTTTGAATTCGACGTTCTCCGTTGGTGAAAGTACCGCTTTTTTCCAGGAAACTTGCAGCGGGTAATACCACATCGGCCATAAGCGCCGTTTCGGTCATGAAAATTTCTTGCACAACCAGCAAATCCAGTTCAGCGAGTGCTGCTTTTACGTGGTGGGTATTCGGGTCTGTTTGAACCACATCTTCACCCATCAGCCATAGGGCTTTGAGTTTGCCCGCCAGCGCAGCATCATACATTTGTGGGATTTTAAGTCCAGCGTAATTGGGCAATTTTACTCCGTAAAAGTCCTCATACATTTTGTGGTATTCTGGTACAGTAACGTCGTAGTAACCTGCGCCTTGGTGTGGCTGACAACCCATGTCGGCTGCACCTTGTACGTTATTTTGACCACGCAGCGGATTCACACCCACGCCACGACGACCAATATTTCCAGTAATCATGGCCAAATCCGCAATTTGCATAACGGTAAATGTGCCTAAAGTATGTTCTGTTACGCCGAGACCGTGGAAGCTCATGGCGTTTTTCGCAGTAGCATAGGCCATAGCTGCGTCGCGCACAAGATTGCGATCCACACCCGTTACTTTTTCTGCTTCTGCTACATCCAGGGCAAGGATTTTATCTCTGAATTCATCGTAACCTTCAGTTCTGTTTTTGATAAATTCTTTGTCTTCAAGTCCTTCAGAAATGATGTAGTACAACATCATATTCAGCAGTGCCACGTTGGTGCCCGGTCTGAGTTGCAGGTGGTATTTGGCGTATTTCGCCATTTCCGTGCGGCGAGGATCAATAACAATGGCCGGTTTTTTCATGGCAAACTGCTTGAGTTTTGCTCCAGTTACCGGGTGTCCATCCGTGGGATTGGCGCCAATAACCATGATTAAGTCGGCTTGTTTGAGGTCGATAATGCTATTGGTAGCAGCACCGGTACCAAAGGTTCTCTGCATGCCCAAGGCGGTTGGTGAGTGACATACACGTGCGCAGCTATCGATATTGTTTGTGCCAATCACGGTGCGGATAAACTTCTGCATCAGGTAATTCTCCTCATTGGTGCAGCGCGCACTGGAAATACCTGCTATAGAATCCGGCCCATGGGTGCCTTTGATTTCGGTGAGTTTGGATGCGATAAAGTCGTAGGCCTCATCCCAAGTTGCGGCGGTCAATTCGCCGTTGCGGCGAATAAGGGGTGTGCGCAGGCGGTCGGGGTGGTTGTAGAATCCAAATGCAAAGCGTCCTTTAAGGCATGTGTGACCTTCGTTCACCTCTGCATTGTAGGGCGCTTGAATGCTTTTAACTTTGCCATTTACAGTAGCCACTTCTAGGTTGCAACCCACACCACAATAGGTGCAAATGGTGCGTGTTTTTTCAGTATTGGCAATGCTTTTACTTTCAAATACATCGCTAATTGCGCTGGTAGGACAGGCTTGTGCACAGGCACCGCAACTTACACAATCGCTTTCAAAAAAGTTTACCTCAGAGCCTTTTACGATATGGCTGTCAAATCCACGGCCTGCCATGCTCAGCACAAATTGTCCCTGCACTTCGTCACAGGCGCGCACGCAACGGAAACAATTGATGCACTTGCTCATGTCTGAGGTCATGTAGGGGTGAGAAAGGTCTTTTTTGCGGTCGAGGTGTGTTTTTCCCTCGGGGTAGCGCACGGTGCGCACACCTACTTTGGCAGCCACCGATTGCAATTCACAGTTATTGTTTACCTCACAGGTGAGGCAATCTAGAGGATGGTCAGTGAGGACCAATTCAATAATGTTTTTCCGTAAATCTTGGATACGGTTGCTATTGGGATAAATGAAAGAATCCGCAGTAACGGGAGTATGGCAGCTGGCTTGGCTTCGCACTGCTCCATTTTTTTGCAAGGCAACATCCACGCTGCACACACGGCAGCTTCCAAAAGGATCTAAATTGGGGGCATCGCAGAGGGTGGGCACCAAATCGTTGCCAAGGTTACGGCGGACAAATTGGAGAATGGTTTCTCCGTCGCGGATTTCATACGCCTTGTCATCAATCCATGCGGTTTTAACCTCTGTATTGCTTTGTATGGGCGAGGAACCGCTACCGGAATTGCCGGTTTCTTTCGATTGTATTTCGTGGTTGTTGGGTGTTTTGAATTCGAAGGTCATAGAATTGAATATGACTAAGGCTGCAATTTAGTGCAAACTGTGTTAATTTCAAGTAAAAATACTGCCATGTCCGCTTTGGTATACACAATCGTAAGCCCTTACAGGGCGGGTCGAAGCAAGATCACATAACGCAGGCCGATGACCTGCGCTATGTAAGCCCTTACAGGGCTAGGGTTTGTGGTTTAACTTGAGAATGTGGTTTTTTTGATGGAGATTCGGTGGTTTGGCAGCTATAATAGAATTCAACGTTATTTCTCAGAACCCTACCTAAACAATTAGGTTGAAGATTTTGGAATTTGGGTATTATCAGGCTGTAAGCCTGCAAACAGCCCTAGGCACCGCCTAGGGTTCGTGTATAAACATGATATCGCCCTGTAAGGGCAAGTGCTTCAAGTTGTCGAATTTGGTCATTTTCAGGCTGAGAGCCT
>JBEIRK010000025.1:0-23268 GCA_040376005.1 Flavobacteriales bacterium | reverse complement strand
TGTGCGCTTGTTTAAAAGCCACAAGGCAGACTACCAAGACGGGATGCAGTTGCGTGATTTTATTTACGTGAAAGATGTGGTAAAGGTGCTGTTGTATTTTATGGAGCATCGCAAATACTCGGATTTGTATAACCTAGGCACCGGTATTGCGCGCAGTTTCCTAGATTTGGCCAAGGCTACTTTTGATGCAATGAAGCAGGAACATCGCATAGAATACGTAGACATTCCTGCGGATATACGTGAGAAATACCAGTATTATACCTGTGCCAACATGCACAAATTGCGAGAAGCGGGCTACAGCGCAGCATTTATGACCCTCGAAGAAGGGATAAAGGACTACGTCAGTCATTATTTAATTCCGGAAACGTACTATTGATATGAAGATTAAATTTCGTGAAGGCATTGTCTGGATTGTATTGGGCTTATTGTTCATTGCAGGCGGACAGGTATTGCTGGTGCGAAATGAGAACTTGGGACCTGAGTTGGCCTTGCAGCGCGAAGCAGAACGGGTGGGTAATACCATTAAAGAAGCCCATAGAATGCTCGATTCAGCAATGCCGGTATTGCGCAAGCAGCGTAGTTTTGATGAGAATCAAGCTGCTGTTAAACTGCTCACAAATAAGCAAGTAGATCTATTTGTTTTCCGCGAAAACAAGCCCGTATTCTGGACGTCTAATGCGTACAATGTGCTTTCAAGCTATGGTCGCAGTGGGAATGTAGAAATTCAAAAACACGCCTCGCGGTATATCATTCTGTGGAATTATTATTCGGATTCTCTAGAGTTTACCATAGGTACGGAAATTATTGCCAATCCGGAGTTCCGGATGATTACAGGCAGCAGTTTGCAGCTTGAACGCCATACCAAATTTGGAATTGCTACCAACCCGATAGAAGGCAGCATGCCTGTAATGACAGATGGCGCCGCACCGCTGTTTTACTTGGTAGTAGAAGAGTTTACGCCCGGTATCGCTTTTGATATTGTAGTGTTATTGGGCTTTCTGCTGGTGGCGCTAGGTTTCATACTGATGTTTAGCGGCACGCAATTTTGGCTCTTGAGCTATGCATTGCCCGTGCTATTCGGGTTTGTATTAGAATATTTATTCTACAAAAATCTCAGCCTGTGGAATTTAAAAAATGCCTCACTTTTTGCCCCTGAAATCTATGCCTCTAGTTGGTATTTCCCCAATTTGGGCGTGCTCTTGTTCACGGGCTTACTTTCTTTGGTGCTGATGATGGGCATGAAGCGATGGTTGCAGCGTTCTATGCCCTTGTTGTCTTCTGGCGCCTCCCTGCTGTTGCATGTGGTTGCACTGAGTTTGTTCTGTTGGTTCTCTGTATTCTTTCTCCGAGAAAGTGGTTTCTTGGTGCGAGACAGTTCCATCGTTTTTGATTTTCACGAAATATATAGAATCAGTAAATTTACCATACTGGGATTAGGCGCAGCAGCCTTGGGTTATCTCATTTTAATACAGATTTTAGAAGTATTAAAATTAACCCATCCTGGGAAATGGGCCATTTGGTTGCATGTAACCGCCATTTCTATTTCGACGATTTACCTCATTTACCAGCGGGAAATATTGTTAGCCGTAATGTTTTTGGTGCTTTCCGGTGGTTTGTTAATTGCAGGTAACTGGAGCAGAGGATATAAAACCTTGTGGTATTTGGCCTTGCGCATTGTAGTCCCTTGTGTAGCCTTGTCGGTAATATTTAACAAGTATATAGATCAAAAGGAACTTGAGGTGCGCGAAATTTTGGCTGCCCGGCTCTTGCTTCAAAGCGAACGAGAGCCTTCAGCATTGTTGCAGCGAACAGAAGAGCAGCTCAATAGCGACTTGGGAATTGTAGATTATTACACCTGTACGGATGTTTCAAAATCTGATTTTGAAAAGCGATTGCGTCAGTTGTATTTCGGCGATTACAGTGAAGATTACGAACTGCAGTTGTTTGATTTTAATCCCTTGGGCGCGGGATACCGTCAGGCCAATGCCTATGATTATGTGACGCTGAATGCCCTGTACACCTCGGTAGCTTGTAAGCCGGTGACGAAGAACTTCCATTTGGTAAATGAACGCAAGCTCAAGGGGAGTTTTTTGGGTAAATTCCCTGTTTCGGATAGCAACCAATGGTATGGTACCTATTTTGTGCTGTTGAAACCAAAGTTGACCGCAGCCAGTGGCCGCCTGAGTGATGTATTTCAGAAAAGTCCTCTTGAAGCAATTTCTTCAAATAACCAATACAGTTATGCCTTTTATTCGGGTGGGAAATTAAGTCGCAGATATGGACAGTATAATTATCCCAATAATTATGCATTTCCGCAGGATACCAATCTGCAGAAGCTCAATAAATACAGCCATTTCTTGTATTCTGATGACTTAGGCAACCGCATCATTATTTCCAAACAACAGAAGAGTTGGCTGCAAGAACTTACCGCCTTCACCATTTTGGTGCTCTCTTGTTTGGTGGCTGCCTTGCTGTACTTGCTCATTATGCTGTTGCGACAGTATTTCCTGTCGCTGGGTAAGGCGGATTTCGCGCGCTTGCGCTTGTTGCAGTTGCTTCGCAATAAATTGCCGCTTTCCGGAGGTTCTAACTTGTTTTTGAGTACCAAACTCCAACTCTATGTTATCATGGTGGTGTTTGCTACATTCATTGTGGTACTTTTTGTAACCGTGAATTACTTTAAAAACAGTTATTCCCAACGTCAGCGCGAGTCCTTGTGGAACAAGACCGATGAGATTGCAAACGCCTTTGGAAATCAAACCAATTTGCAAGCCGTATTCGATCAAAGACAGGCGGGATTGGTGTATGATTTAAGCAATTATTACAGTTCAGATATTAATGTATATGACCAACAGGGACGTCTTTTGGTGTCGAGCAATGACCGTATTTACGACCAAAATATTATGGGTTCTTTAATGAATCCAGGTGCCTTTAGAGAATTGCAAAGCCAAAAAATATCAGGGTTTATTCGGGAGGAAAAATTGGGTGATTTGACCTATATATCCGCGTATTACACCATATTTGACAATGACCTCAATGTAAAAGGGTATTTGAATTTGCCCTATTTTACGAATAGACAAGATTTATTCCGGGAAATATCGGATTACGCCACCACGATTATTAACCTCTTTGCCTTGGTTTTCGCGATTGCAGCCTTGGTGGCATATGTTATTGCCCACCGCATTACTGAACCCTTGAATCTCATTCGCTTGCAAATGGGATTGGTGAAATTGGGCGCGCGAAATGCACCCATTGAATGGAATCACAATGATGAAATAGGCTTGCTTATCGCCGAATACAATAAAATGATCAATGAATTGGAGGTGAGCTCTAATAAGTTGGCCGAAGGGGAAAGGCAAGGCGCATGGCGCGAAATGGCGAAGCAGGTAGCGCATGAGATTAAAAACCCATTGACACCCATGAAGTTATCTTTGCAGCATTTGCAATATGCGATTGAACGCAAGGACCCCAATTTGGATGATAAGTATAAAAAGACTACAGACTTATTGATTAAACAAATTGATAGTTTAAGCAAAATGGCTGAAGAGTTTAGCGCATTCGCGAAAATGCCTGAGGCACGCCTAGAGGAGGTTTCACTGGCTGTTCTAATCGATGAAACAGTGCAACTGTTTTCAAAAGAGCAAGATTTCTCCATTCACTATACGCCCATTTCCAACGAATTAAAAGTGCAGGTAGATCCGCATCAGATGACCCGCGTTTTTACCAATATCTTTAAAAATGCAACACAGGCCATTCCCGACAATACCAAAGGCTTGTTGCGTGTTTCAGGCCAAGTGGAAAAGGGGAATATTGTGTTGCGCTTTGAGGATAACGGAAAAGGAATTCCAGATGCATTGGCCCCACATATTTTTAGTCCCAATTTCTCGACCAAGAACAGCGGAATGGGACTGGGCTTGGCAATGAGTAAAAAAATAGTGGAACAATTTGGGGGTAAAATTTCTTTCCAAAGTGAAGAGGGCAAGGGCACCACATTCTATATTACTTTACCCCTTTTGAATGCCGTGTGAGTCTGAAGAAAACGGTGATATTGAGGATTGTCAGCCTGTGTGCATTTCTGGTGGCCTCACTTGGGCCGCTGCGGGCACAGCTTCAACATAAGGTTTTCACAAACGCCAGCGACACTCTTGTCATAGATTCTCTTCCCATTTCCGCATCAAAGATTTTAATTCAATCTCAAGAAAGGCGCTTGGTATATGGAGCAGACTATGTATTGGTGCGGCATTATACCGCCATAGCACTCTTGAATGCCCAGGTCTACGATACCTTGCACATACAGTATCAATGCTATCCTGCTGAATTGTTTACAACCCAAAGGCGCTATGGCATGTTGTATAACTCTGGTACGGGTGCTATGATAAGTGCATTGCCAGAATCAGGCGCACAAGCAAGCACCACAAAAAGTGTGCAAACAGATGGTGTGTTACTCCGTGGAATATCCTTTGGCAATGCCCAAGATCTTGTGCTGAATAGCAGCTTGAACTTGAGGATGTTTGGTAAGGTGGGAAAAGACATTGAAATAGAAGGAGCTGTCACTGATCAGGAGTATCCCTTCCAACCGGAAGGCACAACCACCACACTGCAGGATTTCGACAGGATATATGTAGGTATGCGCATGCCAGGCTTGTCAGTGCTTTTGGGTGACCATGCTGCAAATGGAAGCGCTTCTGCGCGGTTTATGAAGTTTGCCAAGAAAAATCGGGGCCTACAACTTATGGGTTCGGATACCTTGAAAGCGGGTTTGCTCTCTTGGGAAGCTTCGGCAGCATTGGCACGTGGACGTTTCAGTAGGAATGAAATTCAAGGTGTAGAAGGCTTGCAAGGGCCGTATCGCTTGAAAGGCGCGCGTGCAGAACAATATGTTATTGTGGTTTCAGGCACCGAAGTGGTGTATTTGGATGGCAAAAAGCTAGAACGCGGTCTCCAAGCGGATTACATCATTGATTACAATCTTGGTGAGATTACCTTCACCCCTAAAAATTTAATCAACGCATTCAGCCGCATTGTGGTTGAGTTTCAATACAGCGATAGGTTTTATACCCGTTCTGTGTTGGCTACACAAAGCACCTTGCAACGTTCAAAGGCGAGCTATTATTTTGGGGTGTATTCAGAGCAAGATGCCAAAAACCAGCCTGTGCAGCAGGATTTAGAAGCTTTTGACTCAGCCACAGGCTTAAATGCACGACAGGTGCTTCAGGGCGCGGGTGATAATCCATCCTTAGCGGCAATCAGTGGTGTCAGACGCTTACTTGCATTCTCCAACTCCGAGCCCAATTATGTGGCCGTTGATACGGGTGCTGTGCTGTATTACAAGCATGTAGAACTCCCAGATACGCATCGTGTTTTTTATAGGATTACCTTTGGATATACCGGACCAGGGAAAGGGCATTATGTGCTTACAGGCACTGCTGCGAATGGCAAGGTCTATCGCTATGTGGGTGAGGTAGGAGGGGTTCCCGCAGGGGATCATGAACCTGTAATTGGTATACAAGCGCCTTCCCGTTTGCAAATGGCAGAGGCGGGTATGACCCTTACGCCGAGAAAAGGAACCCAAATTCGCGGAAATCTTTCTGGCTCTGCAGCCGATAAAAACCTATTCTCTCCGCTGGATGACAAGGACAACAAGGGGTATGCGGCATGGCTGCAAGTGTCTGATGTAAGGAAATTGGGCAAATCAGATAGCAGCTTGTGGTATTTGAAAAATCAAATTCAAGCCGAACAAACTTCCAAGTATTTCCAAACAGTAGAACGCTACCGCGACGTAGAGTTTAGTAGGGAGTGGAACCGGAATTTGACCAATCCTGAGAATGGAGCCAATACGGCACAGTCTTCCTATGGCAATGTGGAAACGGAGCTGGGTTTTGCAAATAAATTTGCAATAAACGCGCGGCTCGGCGCCCTCGAAAATGCAGGGAAGACGGCAGAGAATGCTGCGCTTAGTGCACGCTATGCTTGGAAGTTCTTGCGCATTCAACCTTTGTATATGCAAAGCCGCGGGAATCTGCAGGGACTAGACAATCGCTTTGATCGCAAACAAATTGAGGTTGGTGCAGTATTCAAACAAACACGATATTCCGTTATTGCCCGTGAAGAGAAAAGCATTTTTAACAATGTGTTGGGTCAAACAGGTGAACAAAGTTTCGGTTTTTCCGAATGGGTGACAAGTGTCAATAGAACTACATCCATTGGAGATTTGCAACTCGAAGCGCGAAGAAGGCGCAACCGCGATGTGTTTGACTTTACCTTAAAAGACGCTGTCGTAGCAGACAATTTCGGTGCAGATTGGAATACCAAAACCGGGAAGTTTGGCCTCTTGCGCTTGGGTACCACCTACAGACGCACCCAATTATTGGATACCGCGTTTAACGCCAAGTATAAGGATGAAAACCATGTTGCGCTGCGCTTGGAATATCAGTTTCAGAAAATTGCGAAAGCCCTTCAAGGCACAATCTTTTATCAAAGTATATCTGGAAGAGAGCAGCAGCGACAGTATAGCTATTTCGAGGTGCCCGCCGGACAAGGTTTCTATACATGGATAGACTTTAATAGCAATGGTATTCGCGAGGTAAATGAGTTTCAAGAGACTCCATTTAAGGACCAAGCGAAATATGTGCGCTTGTTGATTCCCACAGGGACTTATATTCAAGCCCAAGCCACTGAATTTAGTGGCAATGTGAATTACCTGCCTCAACGAATATTGAATGGAAAATATGGCCGCCTCTCAAATAGGTTAAGCTGGAATTATACTGGGAAATCTCAAGCTGCACAATGGTTGAATCAATTGAGTCCATTTTTGCGTAACATGGATGATCCAAGTACCTTGGCCGCGAATATCTTTATACGCAACTTGGTGGAGTTTGAAGGAAGAGGAAACAAATTATTGGTGCAGTGGAGTGCCCAGAAAAAAGGGAATCGGCTATTTTTTACCAATGGATTCGACAGCCGAAAATCTATGCTACATCAGGTGTTGGCTCGCTGGAATGCGAATCAATTTTGGCAATTTCGATTGTCGCTAGACCACAAAACCAGTAGCTATCTCTCTGAATATGTGCCTGCAAATAACTTCAAGTATAGCGCGGTGATGGCAGAACCCTATGTAGGGTGGCAACCAGGGAACCGCTTCCGCATAGGGCTCGGTGGAAAGTACCAAAATGTAGCAAGTGTGGTCGAAATTGCTACCTTGCTCGAAGGAAATTTTCAGGTAAACGCATCGTTAAACAAAGGCAATATGCTGGAGCTTAAGGCTGGAATATTGCAAGCGGATTATTTCTTGCCTTTAGGCACGGCGCTGGCCTATGACGTATTGCAAGGCTTTGGCAAGGGACGCAATTTTAGAGGTACGGCAGACCTGCGCTTTAGCGCAAATAAAAATGTGCAAATCGTACTGAGTTATGAAGCGCGGAAAAGCGCAGATTTAAAGCTAATACATGTAGGTCGCGCCGAAGCCAGGTATTTGTTTTAACCCAATTCGAAACTCGTGATTCCAAAGATGTTGGAAATAGGCAGCTCTGGCGCTGCACCATAATACATGCGGGCACACTCGAATACATATGCTGCACCCATTTGTTGCACCAAGTTCACAGCATCAGTATTGTTTACAGGTATGTCCAGGTAAATGTTTTCTTCAGGTGCGGCATGCATGCAGGCTTCATAAAGTGCCTCCGCTACAGCAGCGTTTTCGGCAAACAAAGGACCAATTTTGTACCCAACTTGTGCCTTTCTCATAAGCACAAATCCTTGCATGCCTTGGTCGTTTTGGTACACGAATGAATGTGATTGAGGCTGCTTTACCCACTGGGAAATAAAGGCTGCGCGGTTAAACCCAAAACACTGGGCGTCCCAGCGCAGTATTTCAGGCATATCGCTTTCTGTGGCGGCATGCACATGTGAATCCGTTTCGCCCATCCGACCTTGGATTACATACCGTTCATCGCGAAATGCCACCTGAAAGCCCCCTTTTGCATAAAAAGCTTGCATCGCCACGACGCCGTCTATCCCAATGGAAGCGCCTGGCGCTATTCTGCCTAACAAAGTATCTCTTCTTTGGAACCACAAGGAACGTCCAATGCCCAGGTGTCGAAACTCAGGAGCCACGATGAACAAACCCATGAAGCCAAATTTCCCCTCATAGGATACGAGGCTGCCACCGGCAATCATTTTTCCTTGGTCGAAATATCCATAAAATCCATTAGGATCCGCATGGTAAAACATTGATGCATCATGGATTCCGGGATTCCAGCCTTCTTTACTGGCCCAGTCAATAAGGGTGTTTACACCCTCTAAGTCCAACTTTCGAAACTCCAATTCGGCAGACATACAAGCGTTCGTTAACCTTTGGTTTTGTACCCCAGTTTTAGGAGAAAGGCTTGAATCTTGTCTTTGTTATCCCCTTGAATGATGACTTCACCATCCTTGCTGCTCCCGCCCACACCGCAATGGTTTTTTAGCTTCTTTTCTAATTCTTTCAAATCATCGGCACTGCCAATGAATTCCTTTACAATAACAGCAGGTTTCCCATTCCGATTTTCACGGCGCAGGTATAAGGTTTGTTGGTTCGGTGGGAGAGTCTCGACCTCTTCATCACCTTCATAGGCGTATTGGTGATCCGGGTTTGTGCTATACACAATGCCTTCGCGCAATTTCTTATTCTTGCTCATGCTTAGGTGGTGGGTTTACGGTGAATCAGTCCAGCGGCTGGCTGTGCCGAGGGCATGATAATGATGTCATTGATATTTACATGTGCAGGACGGCTGGCAGCCCAGTATACGGCATCGGCAATATCTGCAGCTACAAGATTTTCAAACCCTTGGTATACTTGTTTGGCGCGCGCTGCATCACCGTGGAAGCGCACAATGCTAAATTCTGTTTCTACGGCACCTGGGTTCACTGCCGTTACTTTTACTCCATGCGTACTCAACTCAAGTCGCATGGCTCTGTTCAGTGCGTCTACAGCGTGTTTGGTGCTGCAATACACATTGCCTTTGTCGTAAACCTCTTTACCGGCTATGCTGCCGATGTTTATGATATGGCCATGGCCTTGTGCTATCATCATAGGGGCAATGGTTCTTGAAACATACAACAGACCTTTGATATTGGTGTCGATCATAGTATCCCAATCATCGGTGTCGCCTTCATAAAAATGAGACAAACCAGAAGCCAGGCCTGCATTGTTTACCAAAACAGCGATATTTCTCCATGCTTCTGGTAAGCTGCTCAATTGGTTTTTTACTGCTGTTTTATCCTGTACATCAAAAGGGAGTAGATAGCAATCTGCCATGTCTGCCAATTCTAATTTCAATTGTTCTAACCTATCTGTGCGGCGTGCGTTCAGGATTAGGTTATAGCCATGCTGGGCAAAAATACGCGCGCAAGCTTCACCTATGCCGCTGCTTGCTCCTGTAATCAATGCTATGGGTTTCATGCAGTGGGTTGTTTGGTTTTGGCAACAACAATCATATTCGGGCTCCAAAGTACTTGCTTGCTGCTGCGCGCTGTGGCAAATAAATAGAGCTTGAAACGCAGTTTTACGAGCATAGAGGCACACTTGCGCAGCCATTCTTTAAGTGCATTCTCAATAAACATAAGCCCAGGGAGTACCGTCACTTGGTCAAATCCACAGGCCAAACACACTTGCTGGGCAGAGGATGCATTCATGTAGTTTTCATGGGTAAAGTCACCATGGGCAAAAGCCGAACTAATGAAGGCATCTAGATTTGGAGTGCGAAAAATCGCTATTCCGCCAGGGGTAAGGCTTTTCTGTATGTTTTGTAACAAATCCACCAATTCGTCTTTGGTAAAGTGCTCTATGATATCCATTCCCAACAGAATGTCAAATTTTCCTTCGGATGCTGCCACATAAGCAAGTGCATCGCCTTGGGTCACATTTGCCACGCCCATTTGCGCAGCTACTTGCACCTGCTCTGGACTGATATCCATGCCGTGGGCTTGGGTAAAGCCATGGTTTTGTAAGGCCTTTAACAAACTGCCACTGCCGCAGCCCATGTCAAATATTACTGCCTCTTTGTGCTGCTGCGACAATAAGGGCAAGATTTCACGGGCAAACTGCCGTGTCTCTCTGTCAAATAGACTTTTAGCATCAGTTCCTGAGGCTCTTCCACTTTGCGTGCTGTGGTAGTTTGCATATAAAACCTGGCGGTATCGCATGCTGCAAAAGTAAGCATGAAATAGCTAGCTTTTAAAGCTTAGCCCACAAGGAATACAAAGGCGAAGAGGTTGGCTTTTGGGTGAATAATAGGCTCTGAAATCACTTCACAGCAGAACTGCCTGCAACATAACCAGTAGCCCAAGCAGCCTGAAAATTGTATCCCCCTGTTACGCCGTCTAAATCTATGATTTCACCTGCGAAATACAGTCCGGGAATATTTTTTGCCTGCATGGTGTTTGCGTCTATGTCTTTCAGCGCAATGCCTCCAGCGGTCACAAATTCTTCTTTGAAGGTGGTTTTTCCCAATGCATTGTATGGACTGCGTATGCATAGCTCCAGGAGCTTGCCTTTCTCTGTTTTATTGAGGTTACGACACAGTTTGCTTGCGTCCAAGCCTGCCGTTTCTATCAAGTATTCCCACAATTTCCGAGGAAATTCAAAGGGATTGGCATTGCCAATCTGTTTGGCGGAATGCATCAATAGGTGGCTCACAAAGTGTTCCCTTGCGGTTTCTTCCCCCAAACCGGTCCAGTCGACCAAGGTGCTGAAGTTGTAATTTGATTCCTGCAGTTCTCTTGCCAAAAAAGCCGAAGCTTTCAATACTGCAGGGCCACTCAATCCCCAGTGGGTAATGAGTATTGGGCCTTCATACCAACCTTCATGTCCCGCTACCTTTATGCGGCCCCAGGGTGTGCTTATGCCTTGCATTGCGTGCAAGGATGGCATTGGAATGTTGAATGTAAAAAGAGAGGGAACGGGTTCTACGATTTCTAGCCCCATTTCTCGAAGGAAGTTATAGTGCTCGGATTTCGGGAAACCGCCCGTAGCAAGGATAATTTTTCTTGCAAGTATCTGGTCTTTTCCCTCATGGCAAATGAATCCACTGTCCGTTTTTTCAATGCGGTCTACACCGCAAGAAAGCCAAACTTCAACACCCAACTGCTCTGCTGCATTTTGAAGCGCGCCTACTATGGTTCTAGAGTCGTCTGTAATAGGAAACATGCGGCCGTCCTCTTCCGTTTTTAACTGCACACCATGGGTCTCAAACCAGCGAATGGTATTGGTTACACTCCATTTTCGCAGTACCCATTTGAGCAAGTTCTTCCCACGGGGATAATTTTTGAGTAGCTCTGTTAGATCGGTTTGGTTATGGGTGACATTGCATCGGCCCCCACCAGAAATGCGCACCTTGGCTAAGACTTTGTTGCTCTTCTCCGCGATGCTTACTCTCAATTGAGGTTTACTGGCCTTAGCATGAATGGCAGCAAAGAATCCAGCGGCGCCAGCGCCAATTACGAGTATGTCAGTTTCCTTAGTCAGAATGTCTCAAAAATACGCAAATTAATCCGTCCTCCCTTTGCTTGACTGCAATTCATTTCGCAGTTTCACAAGGCAATAGCATTATAGAAAGCTTTATTTCCGCAGCCTATAGTTCTTGTACTCGCCAATTCGAATGCCGGTGAGTTTTTCGATAAAATAGAGAAGTCGGGTTTTTAGGGTAAAGTTCTTTTTTGAAATGTCGTGGTCAAAACTCCAGTTTTGTTTCTCAATGCGGTTGCGAAGCACATCAGGGTGGGTGCCATGAAAATGGGTGAGGGAGTCTACGGCGTTGTAGTTGAACTCATCCGCAGCCTGCACAATGGTTTTTAATTTTTCATCGCTGTGCCACATGCGGTGAAATTGCTGCTGCTTGATTTGTTGTTCGCGGGGATGCTTTACCCAGCCATAGTGGTATATGGAGGCTCCAGTATGCGCTACATTGAGCTTTAGGTCATTCCCTTTGCGAAACCCTTGTGCGTCGCGGTA
Organism: Flavobacteriales bacterium; assembly: GCA_040376005.1. GTDB lineage: Bacteria > Bacteroidota > Bacteroidia > NS11-12g > UBA955 > JAGXTF01. Next base: position 11,279 of record JBEIRK010000025.1, on the reverse strand, counting down.
ACTGTAAATGTCGGGGTTGTTGCGCACGACACGAATCTCTTTGCGGTACCACTTGCGCGAGTCACCGATGTAATCATAGCTGCCGTAAAAATGCACATAGTCAAAAAGCAGTCCATCTACCTGCGAGTTGGATAGGTTTTCCAACATGCATTTGTGTATCCGAGAATGGTATTTTTCATGCAAACACTCATCCGCTTGAATGTAGAACAACCAATCGGCTCGTTTGCTTACCGCTGCCTTGGCCTTGTTGGTTTCATCCGCCAATACCCGTCCTCCTTCGCGTAAATTGTCGTCCCAAAAGGTTTCTATAATCCGAATTTTGGGGTCGTCGAAACTTTGCACAAATTCTAAGGTGTTGTCTTCACTTTTGCCAACAGCAATAACAAACTCATCGCATAGCGGCAATATAGAGTAGACGGCCTCTTTTAAAGGGTAGTCGGCGCGAACTACATTTCTCGCAATGGTGAATCCAGATACAAACATTAGTTAATGATTTTCCAACGTTCGTCTAATTTGGTGCTGTATTTCACTTCCAAATCTTCGAGCATTTGTTTTACTTCTGGACCAAAATCTAGGCCGCTGCGTGCCACCATTTTAACATCCATTTTCTCCGCATTGTCTACCATGTAAACCAGCAGTTTGCAGCTTCCTGGAAACTGTTCCAACATGTTCTGCAATATGAGTCCTGAGCCCGCCTCAATATCTTTCATGGTTAAATCTACTTGTATGCTTTTAACCAAACTTTCAGATTTGATTTCAGAAGCCAAAGAAAGCTGTTGGAACCTACAGTAAGTGCGGTCATTGCGTTCATTGTATTCAAATTTGCCCTTGATAACCAAAATGTAATCTTTGGTAAGCATGTTTTTGTGTTCCATATACTCCTTGCCAAACATGGCAAACTCGAATGTACCACTATAATCCAGCATGGTAAATCGGCCAAAAGGCTCGCCTTTTTGGCTCAATCTCTCATTGACAGAGGTGATAATGCCCATCACCACAAAAGAATTATTCTCTTTTAGAGATTGCATTTCCGCCATGTCTTTCAAGGCGTGCGTGCTGATTAATTCGTATTCAAAACGATAGGTATCCAGCGGATGCTTGCTCAAGAATACCCCCACCATTTCTTCCTCTGCGCGCAGCTCATCGAGCAAGGTAAGGCGGTCTACATTCGGCAGCGTTGGCTCGCTTTCAGTGCTGCCACCGTCTGCAGTGGCCTGTCCGAACATTGAAGTTTGTCCGCTGATTTTATCCGCTTGTACCTTTTGTCCGTGCCGCACGGCAAGGTCAATGCCGTTTTTATCATCGTCTGACACAAAGTACTGCGCACGGTGATAGCGTTCATCGTAGTCAAAAGCCCCAGCGCGGGCCAATGATTCTAGGTTTTTCTTATTTACAGCACGCAGATTCGCACGGCTGGTAAGGTCGAATATGCTATTGAAGTGTCCATTCTTGTCGCGTTCGAGCAGGATTTCCTCTACCGCATTTTCACCTACGCCTTTTACTGCGCTAAGTCCAAAGCGGATTTCATCGCGTGGGGTTACGGTAAATACGCTGCGACTTTCATTCACATCAGGTCCAAGTACTTTAATGCCCATGCGGCGGCATTCTTCCATGTAGAAGGTGATTTTTTTGATATCACCCATGTTGCTTTTCAGCACTGCTGCCATGAATTGGGCTGGATAATTGGCCTTCAAATACGCGGTTTGCAATGCAATTACTGCGTAACAGGTAGAGTGCGACTTGTTAAATGCGTATTGCGCAAACTCTTCCCAGTCACTATAAATCTTTTCTAATGGCCCTTTGGGATGCCCCTTTTCCAAGGCACCATTGATAAAGTCTGCTTTCAATTCATCAATGAGTTGTTTGTTCTTCTTACCCATTGCCTTACGCAGCACGTCGGCTTTGCCCTTCGAGAATCCAGCCAACTTCTGGCTGAGTAGCATTACCTGTTCTTGATATACCGTAATGCCATAGGTTTCTTTCAGGTATTCTTCGCATTCTGGCAAGTCAAAAACCACAGGTTTGCGACCGTGTTTTCTGTCAATAAAGTCAGGAATATACTTCAATGGACCCGGACGGTAGAGTGCGTTCATGGCAATCAAATCGCCAAATTGGGTGGGCTGCAAATCGCGCATGTATTTCTGCATCCCCGGACTTTCAAATTGGAAAATACCGTTGGTGTCGCCGCGTTGAAAGAGTTCGTAGGTTTTTAGGTCGTCAAATGGAATTTGATCCACATCAATTTCGGTGCCTGTTGTCTCTTTGATGAGTTGAATGGCATCTTTCATGATGGTGAGTGTGCTCAAGCCCAAAAAGTCCATTTTTAGCAGACCCGCTTTTTCAATTTGGTTTACATCGTATTGCACTTGCATCCAATTGGAGTCTTTGCTGCGTGCCACAGGTACCAAATTGTCAATATCCTCAGGTGCGATGATAATTCCACAGGCATGCACCCCTGTGTTACGCACGCTGCCTTCAAGTTTCTCAGCATCGCGCAGCACTTGTGCTGCGGGGTCTTTGCTGTTGTAGATACTCTGTAATTCCCGGATTTGTTCTATCTCTTCGGGTTTCAGGTTGTTGCTGTCATCCTTGGCCAATTCATCAGGGTTTTTATGCAACAATACTTCTAGACCAAAGTTATTCGGGATGAGTTTGGATAAGCGGTCAGTAGAAGAAAGCGGATATTGCAGCACGCGTCCTACGTCGCGAATGGAGCTTTTGGCCGCCATGGTACCGTAGGTCACAATTTGGGCAATACGCCGTTCACCATACTTTTTTGCTACATATTCAATAACGCGTTCACGCCCTGTATCGTCAAAGTCGATATCGATATCGGGCATACTCACCCTTTCTGGATTCAAGAATCTTTCGAAGAGCAAGTCGTATTTCACAGGATCTACGTTGGTAATGCCAAGGGCGTAGGCAATCAGACTGCCGGCTGCAGAACCCCTTCCTGGACCTACCCATACGCCCATTTCGCGTGAAGCAGTGGTAAAGTCTTGAACAATGAGGAAGTAACCTGCATAGCCGCTGCTGAGTATGGTTTGCAATTCAAACTCCAGGCGTTCGTGTATTTCGGTGGGTATTACACCGCCATAGCGCTTTTTACAGCCTTCGTAAGAAAGGTGTTTGAGGTATTCGTTTTGGTCCGTAAATCCATCGGGAAGGGCGTAGTTTGGCAGCAAGATGTCACGGCTTAAGGTGGGGGAGTTAATCGAGTCAATTATGCGATTTGTATTGTCAAGCGCTTCTGGCACATCGGCAAAAAGCGTGGCCATTTCCTGGGTGGATTTGAAGAAAAATTCATCATTGGGAAACCCAAATCTGTAACCTTTCCCTGTTTCTTCGTTGTTGGCGATGGGTGTACTTTGAAATTCGCCGGTGTTAATGCACAACAGGATGTCGTGTGCGTTGGCATCCTTTTTCTCGGTATAGTGCGAGTCGTTGGTGGCGATTACAGGTACATTGTATTTTCGGGCAAAAGAGAGCAGGGTTTGATTGATGTCTTCTTGACTGATACCGGTGCCGTCGATGTTTTGCAAGCCATGACGCTGCAGTTCTACATAGAAATCATCGCCAAACATGCCATGCCATTCTTTAAATACCTCTTCGGCAGCTTCCTTGCCTTTCCAAAGAATGGCCTGTGGAATTTCCGCACCTATGCAGCAGCTGGTAGCAATAAGCCCCGAAGAGTATTGCTTGAGCAATTCTTTATCAATACGAGGCCACTTGCCATAAAAACCTTCCAAATACCCCAAACTACAGAGTTTGCTCAGGTTTTGATAGCCTTCTTGGTTTTTAGCCAGTAGCAATTGGTGGTAGCGCTTGTCGCGTTGTCCGCCACCAAAGGACTTAATATGTCGGTCGGCAACGAGATAAAACTCGCATCCAATAACCGGTTTAATGCCTTCTTTGGTAACGGCTTGGTAGAATTCAAATGCGCCAAACATGTTTCCATGGTCGGTAATCGCAATTGCAGGCATGCCATCTGCCTTGGCTTTCTTTACCAGACTTTTAATGCTGGCAGCCCCGTCGAGTAGGGAGTATTGCGTGTGAACATGTAGGTGTGAAAACTGTGGCATAGATGCAAAAAATTCAGTCTTCGAAGGTAAAATAACTGTGCGGTATGCAGCAGTTTTGTGGACAAATTTGGAGAAAAAAAATAGGGGCGTTTTTCAGCCTCAGGGTTGTATTGCCGCTAGCGTATTGGCAGCGCGAACATGCGCGAATTGGCTTAGTTCGGCGTAGTAGCCGTTTCGATTTTTTCCACCTTAGGCTTGTCTTTCTTCTCGCCTTCGGCGTCAGCATCTGCACCCTTGTCTGATTTGTCGCTGTAATCGTATTCCAAGGTGTCGCCAGAATTGCCTTCTGTATCAAATTCTACTTGCCACATCAACATGCCCTTTTGATAGAGTTGGTGCGATTTGTTCATGCCATTTTCGTCCCACATTTCTGCTAAGCCATGGCGCACGCTTTGGGGGCCAAACTCTGGGAATTGTTGAAAAGGATAATGCGCGGCACGCTGCCCATTGTTGTGATAGTATTCTTGCCATACCGCTATGCCGTGTTCATTGAATTTTTCAATGACTTTCAAATTGCGTTGCTTGTCATAGAACAATCTGAATTTGCCAGTGTCGGGCAGGTAATAGTAGGTTTCTACAAATTGCGAATCTACCATAGAGCTGTCAAGCATCATTTTGCCTTGCTTCACTTGCTTTTGTAGCACAGCTTTATCAAATTTGTACGGGCTGGACGTTGGCGTCTCAGGAGTGGTGTTGCATGCAAATGTTACAATCGCCAGGAGGGATATTGCGAAAGTTTTGTTCATAATCAAAGCGAATATAGTTCTTTCAATGACTTGGACAAGTATTTTTGCGAAATGTATTTGCGCAGAATTCAAATATTTAACTATAAAAACCATGTAGAACAAATGTTCGATTTCTGCCCTGAGGTAAACTGCATTACAGGCCTTAATGGGAGTGGGAAAACAAACATTTTGGATGCGGTCTATTATTTGTCGAATGCCAAGAGTTTTTTTAATGGAATAGACCAGCAATTGATCCGCCACGGAGATGATTTTTTTTCTATTCATGGCTGGTTTGGTGCGGAAACCGATTTTGACATTCTGGGCTCTTTTTCAGAGAAAGGGAAGAAGACTTTAAAGCGCAATGGCAAGGTATATCCGCGTTTGTTGGATCATATCGGGCTTATACAGGCGGTTTTTATCACGCCATACGACATTTCATTGGTGCTCGAAGGCAGCGAGGAACGTCGGCGCTTCATAGATTATACCTTGTGCCAAACGGATAGAGACTACTTAGAAAAGTTGAGTTTCTATAAAAAGCTGCAAGACCAGCGCAACGCTTTTTTGAAAAAATGCGAAGGCCGCTATGTAGATCCTGATGTGTTGGAGAGTTATGATGCGCGCATGTCGCCTGTGGCTGACGCCATTTACGCGGCCCGAGTGGCATTTGTAAATACGGTGCTGCCTTGGTTTCAGGAGTTTTATGAGTACCTCACTGCGCAAAAGGAAGCCGTAGCCTTAACGTATCTATCCGAACTTGCCGACAGGCCTATGGAGGTCTTGCTCCAAGAAAACCGCGAACGAGATAGGATTTTAATGCGCACCAGTGCCGGCATTCACAAAGACGATTTGGAATTGCAGTTGCAAGGGAATCCGTTAAAGAAGTTTGGCTCCCAAGGCCAGATTAAAAGTTTTGTGATCGCCATGAAATTGGCGCAATACCGCTACTTTCTTGAGAAAACAGGTCAGAAACCGTTGCTGTTGCTCGACGATATATTTGAGAAAATAGATGCAGAACGTGCGGGTAAACTCATGGAACTCGTGGCCCGAGATTACTTCGGTCAAATCTTCATAACCGATACCCACGCAGAACGTGTGCGCGAGCACCTGAAAGAGGTAGCTGCGGATAAGCAGTTTTTTGAGCTGCTAAAATAGGGCGCTGAGTGCTGCTGACCTTTACTTGTCTTTCAAGCTGTTGGCAACGAAGAGAAAGAGTATTTCCGCGGACAACAATACCACAAATAGAATCAGTGCTACATTGTTTTTGAAGGCTTCTGGCGCAACTACTGCGCATATGAATCTGCACAATCCAGTAATGCCGAGAAGCAAGGTGTAGCCCACTTTAAATCCTGAAGCCATGTCGCTGTTGTAGGCAACATAATACAAGGCGGCAGATAAAATGAGGCTAACATCGCCCATAGCCATGTTAAATGGAGGGTAGGATTCCATGACCAAGCCTGCAGTAGTGTTAATTAGGACCAGAAGGCCGCACAATAGGAGTATGCTGTTTTTCATGTGTATGGAGTTTGGTTTAAATCGTGGTTTGAATTTAGGTTAGTGAGTGTCCGCACCATTCGCATTCGGTGTTCCCGGAATTAATAGGGTTTTTACATTTTGGACAACTAACAATTCCACCTGCATTCGTATTGCTGTTTTTTCTATAGGTTGTAGTTTTATGAACCTGAGACCCTTTTATTGAGAGTATCCCTATGCTACTTATCCATAACAGAATTAGCGAAACTATTAGTAAAATAAGGCCAGGTATTCCGTAAGAATTATAGAATAATTCTTCATAATAAGAATAACTGTAGGGTCCTAGGTACGTGAAAACCCAAATTGCACTAAATAGTGCTGCACTTGCAACTGGAATGATGCGAAATCTTGTATTAAAGTTTATTAAATCAATAAATGTGAAAATCAAAAAAGGTATTAAGGCAAATACAAGAAATCTAATAGAGTAGTACAGCCAGTCTATATCTGAGAAGTATGGGGTCAAATAGTAACCCCATGTTATTAAATAACAAGAAATAGGATAAATACAAATACCCAATAGTCCTAGAATGCAGAATAATCTCATCCTTACGTAAGTGATAAAGTTTTACACGATCTGATTGCCGCACCATTCACACAATCTGATTCTTTTTGTGTTTGGGTTCTTGCAATGTGGGCAAGTATCTGGGATTACGATTTCCTGAACAGGCGCTGCCACCGGAGTAGGCGCTGCTGTATTTTGAGCTTGTGCTTGCATTTGGGTTGCTGCCATGTACAGGACGTTGTACTTCGCGTTGAATTTTGCTTCATCCATGGTTAAAAACAGGATAAAATCTACAAGTGCAATAATTCCTGGAATAAATGCCCAGCAAAAAAGCAGGTATAAAAATCCTAATCCTGTCTGACCCAAATAAAAGCGGTGGACGCCGAACCCGCCTAAGAAGAACGCCAATATGGCTGCAGTGGTTTTTGACTTCATGGTTGTGTGTTTTATTATATGATTTTGTTTAGTAATTCTTTCTTTTTCTCGTTAAATTCATCTTCTGTGAGTATGCCAGCGGCCTTAAGTTCACCCAATTGTTTTAGCAATTTGATGGTATCGTCGTTCGATACTTGAGGCTGTGGGTTGGGATTGGTCTGCTGGGTATTTGTGTTCATGATATTCCCCATCTGATTGGCCAAGGGATTTACCATGCCCATGCCGATCATAGTGCCAATGAGATTTCCGCCATCGCCTAGACCGCCACCCATATTCTCCGCCACTTTTTCGGAAGTGTCGAAACTGCGTTCCACTTTGTATACTTCAAGGTTGTCTGCCCGTCTTTTCAAGCGCATTCTTTCTTGCGTATCTTCTGCCATAATGCGCTGGTAGTCTTCGATTATCTTTTTAACCTTCGGGTCGTCGTCAATAATCGGGATCGCCTCAATATTAAACAACCTCAAGTCAAGGCCATATTCACTGATGGTGCTCGCCACCAAACCTTTCACTGCATTTGCGACTTCAAATACGATGGATTCTAGTTCCAACGGACTTAGTTTTTGCTCATTGGCAATTTTGGTAATCGCATTTTTAGTATTCTCTACAATAACACCGCGGAAATATTGCGATAGGGTTTTGGTTTCAAAATCAGTGACCGTTCCAACCATTTTGTTCAAGAACATTCGGCTGTCGTTTACCGCAATGGCAAAACTTCCTCTGCTTGTTACGGGAACTGGAATCCTGAAATTGGGCTCAATCATGTTGAATGGCAAAAGCCCAAATTTGGTGTCCATGGATACCGATTTGTTGATGAAATACACCTCCGCAGTAAATGGACTGTTTCCTCCAAAAGCAAGACCTACCAAGCCGGAAAGTATGGGTAAGTTTTTTGAAGATAGGGTGTGGGTTCCAGGGCCAAATACATCCAACAACTGACCGCCTTTTACAAAGCACGCTTCTTGTGATTGATTTACCACCAATTGGGTGCCATACCTCAACTCTTCTCCGCGTGATTTATTTGAATCGGATCTCCATTTCCAAACCAACGCATTGTTGGGGCCGTCGTACTTTAATACATCAATTATCGCCATCGTTTTTTCTTTCTTTTCTGCAATGCAGAATTGTTTATTTGTTTACTTCCATCACTCCTTGTGTAAGTGGAAATATTGCAAGTGGACAAAATTATGTATTCGCAACACTTTCACACACAAGGGTTGGCACTCATATTGATTCGGAGGGCTGCGCTGAAACAATATATTTTAATTAGAGATGTGCATTGTGCTGACTTAAAATACGATTGTATTTTCTGTAGTATAAAACATAAAAAATCCGATAACTTTAAGTTCACTGATGCACATGGCATCTTCCACTCGGGTCTGTGGTTCTGTTTTTGCACGGATTGCCCGCTTTCGTAGTTGCGGAACATTGCACTGCTGCTGTGCTTTTGGGTGCTGCAGGTGTCACTGCCGCAGGTGCACTCGACGTGGTGCCTGTGTGCTGATTTTCATGCAAATAACAGTATCCGCTGCTGTTCAAGGTTTTGTTCTTGCAGGTTTCTCCCTTCTTGGTAGTGCCTTTGCATTGAACCGAACTGGTAGCTTGGCTTTCCGCAGCTGGTTTTGAAGTTTTCTGCGCATTCCAATTCCAGTGACTTAGGTCAATGGCCTGTTCAATAGTTTTCTCTTGTGCATTTGGCAATGCAGCGTAGAAGTCGATTCCCGTGAGTTTTTCTACACTGTCAATACTCATCGCATATTGCTGCAAGGGCGCTGATGAACCCTTGTTTGGTATCACAAAACCAATGGCAGATCCCTGCGGGGCTGAGTAGTCCAGAATAACCTTGTAGTAATACTTCGGAATGGATACTTTGTTGCTGCCAATGGTAGATAGACCTGCGGTCAGTATCGGTCCGGTAGCCACATATATTTTGTCAAAATCTACTGCCCAATTGCGCACCAATTCCTCGCATTTTTTCCAAATGCCACGATTAAAACTTGGGTCCTGTGGCGACATATTGCTGTAATAGAAAGACTCTATCATAGACTGTGCGGACCAGCCCATGTCTCCTGCCGGTGCAAGGTGTCCTCGGTCATATCCATAGCCTGCGTAGTCGCTGCTATTGGCAGTTCCTGTAGCCACACCTGGGTCTTCTAGGAATTTATCTGTGCGTTCGAATGTTGAAACGGTTTCGCTGCCTGTGAGTTCGTAGGCAACCCAGTTTGCCTGATCGTGTACCTCGTTATAGCATAAGGTATACGCCGTATGCGTTACAATTGCATCTTTACCCACCTGCTTGGGCAATTCCAAGCCTTGTATAGGGAATAGATTTACTGTAGTATCTTCATATTTCCAGGTACCGTTTTCATATAAAACAACCTGTTTCCCATCGACTGTGGTTGCCTTGGTTTGTCCGCAGGCAGTGTGTATTCCGAAAAAGAAAAATATCAAAAAGTATAAGGTGTTTTTCATGGATTTGCAGGAATGCAAAAGAAAAAGCACCAAGTGGGAGAGGGAATAGTTGGTGGGCCTTATTTTGATTAGAAATATTTTTTTATTGATTTGTATTTATTAGCATATGAAAAATCAAATAACCTTAGTCGGTACTCTCTTGTTGCTCTTAATCATTGCTTCATGCAAAAAGACACCTGCAAATCTTGCAACAATTACTACGAGTGATGTTGTAGAGTTGGATGTTACCTCTGTAAGCGGTGGTGGTATTATACTAGACGACGGAGGAAGTGCTGTTACTCAGCGCGGGGTCTGCTGGGGAACGAATCCTTATCCTACAATTAATGATTCTCTTACAAAGGATGGAGCTGGAACGGGCTCATTTCAGAGTGTAGTGATTACTTTAAAACCTAATACACAATACTATCTGCGCGCTTATGCAATCAATGCAGCGGGTGTTGCGTATGGCTTACAGCAAACTTTCTGGACTACTGATATCGTTATCGGAGATAACTATCAAGGTGGTATTGTTTGCTACATCTTTAAATCAGGGGATAAAGGATATATTGATGGCAGAATTTCAGGTATTATTTTGTCAACACAAAGAGATACATTCCGAGCATGGGGATGTGCAGGGACAGATTTAATAGGGCTTTCAGATCAACTAGGTTATGGTAAAGTAAATACTCAGACCATAGTAAAGCGCTGTTCGGATCCTTCTTTTGCAGCTGAATATTGCGATAAACTCGTCTACAATGGTTACTCGGATTGGTTTTTGCCTTCAGCTAATGAATTGCTGGAATGCACAAAAGTCTATCCTCTGCCCGCCGGAAGGGCCTTTTGGCTTTCATCACAAAAAGATTCAAATAATGGAGCCTCGGCCATTAAAGGCTCTAATAGCACACTTACGGGATGGGGGACCAAAGATAAAATGTTTTGCGTTCAACCTGCCCGCTACTTTAGCACTCCTTAAGCACTTCGTATATTCTAGAAACTAGCTTTTACGATTTCCCCTTTCAGAATCCGATTTAAATCCTGTATTTCTTAAGACAATTACAGAATCAATACAGGGTGTTCAAAGCCTCTGTATTCAACCGCAGGCCCACTTGCAGCCAATTGCCATCCGTAGGTCTGAAACCTGTTTGGCTGCGCTTTTGATAGGCGAGTTCCAAATACAGGTTGTGTCTCAACATGTAGTTCGCCTCAAATCGCAAGTGGCTGATATCAGCTTTATTTCCCTGCAATAGCGCAATATTATAATCGCCGATACGGCTGTCATTACTTTTGTAAATCATACCGCCATAGTTAGGGCCGCCATAATATGAACTGTCCATGCCTTTTGAAGCGCGTATATACATGACTGCTAGGCGCCAGCGTGCATAGCGGCCTGGCTGGTACACCGCACGGAAAAATACTTCTCTGAAATTGGCACCCAAGGGATGTGCCAAGGGTTGACCATAATTCGACCAATCTTGACTGCTGCGGTAATGCGAGTAGGTGTAAGGCTTCACCACATTGCGTTCTACTTGTAAGAACAAAAGCCCATGCTTTATATTC
>JBEIRK010000102.1:0-8955 GCA_040376005.1 Flavobacteriales bacterium | reverse complement strand
GCCATCCCAATTGCCAAAATCGTGGTGAGAACGGGTGCCAAGTAGTGCACGATGATTGCATTCCCCAGCGGCATATGTTGCAGGGTATAGAAATAACACAGCAGTCCAAGAGAGCCAAAAAGCCCACGCTGAAGTAAGAGTCCCTTGTTCTTTCCCAAAATAGAACCGCCCAATTTTAGTAAAGTGATATAGCCAATGATGATTTGCACAACTGCCCTGAAGAAAACTGTTTCAGCAACAGGAAGCTCGCGCACCATTTTCACAGCGATATTCATAACGCCAAAGGCCAGTGATGCAATCAGCATCATAGAGACACCCTTTGAAATTTGAATATTCTTAAACTGCATAGGTAGAAAAAAAATAGCGACCCTTATAGAGAGCCGCTATTTCTCCAGTTTGTTTTATACTTAGTTGGCAACTTGACTTAGAACACTGTTCATGTTGCGCACTGCATCTGCTGATTTCGCAAATTCAGCTTTTTCTTCTTCATTCAGTTCAAGCGTTACAATAGATTCCCAGCCGTTTTTACCGATAATCGTTGGAACGCCAATACAAATATCTTGCTGACCATATTCACCTTCTAAGTAAACACAGCAAGGGTATAGTTTCTTCTGATCACAAACAATGCTTTGAACCAAAGCAGCAACTGAAGCACCAGGTGCATACCAAGCGCTGGTACCTAACATACCGGTTAATGTAGCACCACCCACCATGGTATCTGCTTTTACTTTCGCAAGGGCTTCAGCAGAAGCGAAGTGTGAAGCTGGAACACCATTGTAAGATGCCAAACGTGTAAGTGGAATCATGGTTGTATCACCATGACCACCGATAACCATGCCATTTACATCGCTAGGTGGGCAATTCAAAGCTGCACTCAAATAGGTCTTAAATCTGCTGCTATCCAATATTCCACCCATGCCGATGATTCTGTTTTTAGGCAATCCAGTTGCTTTCAATGCAAGGTACGTCATGGTATCCATAGGATTTGACACGATAATAATGATAGCATTTGGAGAATGTGCGAGCACATTTTCACATACTGTTTTTACGATTCCTGCATTCACACCGATAAGTTCTTCGCGGGTCATGCCTGGCTTTCTTGGAATTCCAGAGGTAACTACCACTACATCGCTGCCAGCCGTTTTAGAATAATCATTGGTAGAACCGCTGATTCTGGTATTGAAGCCATTGGTAGTGGCACATTGCATAAGATCTAGCGCCTTGCCTTCCGCGAAGTTTTCCTTAATATCTAGGAGCACAACTTCAGAGGCGAAATTTTTCATAGCAATGTACTCTGCACATGAGGCGCCTACGTTTCCGGCACCGATAACACTTATTTTAGACATGTTGTGTGGTATTGATTAAACAGTGCTGCGAAATTAATAAAAAATACTAACAACTGTTAGTATAAATACAAATTCCATCAGATAAAAATGAATATCAAAGTCAATAATATGCTGCTTTGACCCAATCCAAAAGCGCCACCATAAGAAGCTTTATAGGGTTTGGGGTGCTTGCGCAAACCGGCACATGAGAATAAACTGATGGCAATTAAAAAGAGAATACAGCGGATGAATATTTCACTTTATACCAAAAACAAGGTGAAGACCCTTAGTCATAACAAAAAGTTTACAAAAAAAATCCAAATAAGCACCTAAATCGCCATCCAACTTCATTACTTTTGCAAAAATACCCCAATCTAACTCACTTAGATTTATGAAAAACAAGTATCTTGACCTCATCAATCAGACGTTTTATTTCCCACAAGGTGAATTTAAACTTGATGGAAACAATGAGCTCATGTTCCATGATATACCACTTATGGAATTAATAAACCAATACGGCACGCCTCTAAAATTCACATATCTACCGAAGATATCCGAGAATATTCAAAAGGCACGCACTTGGTTTAATGTTGCTATCGCAAAGGCCGACTATCAAGGCAAGTACTACTATTGCTATTGCACAAAGAGCAATCACTTTCACTATGTTATAGAGGAAGTTCTTAAGAATAATGTGCACATTGAGACCTCAAGTGCTTTTGACATAAACATACTTGAAACCTTGCATGAGCAAGGCTTTATTACCAAAGAAAAGTATGTTGTATGCAATGGATTTAAGCGAGATATCTATCTAGACAACATTGCCAACCTTATTAATAATGGTTGGGAAAATGTAATTTCAGTCATCGACAATGTGCAGGAGTTGGATTCATTACAAGAGAAAATACAGGTACCCTTTACTTGCGGTATACGCATTGCCAGTGAGGAAGAGCCTAAATTCGAATTCTACACTTCGAGGCTTGGTATTGGATATAAAGACATTCTACCCTTTTACCGCGACCACATTCTCAAGAACAAGAACATCAAATTAAAGATGTTGCACTTCTTTATCAATACCGGTATCTATGACACTGCCTATTATTGGAATGAGTTGCATAAGTGTTTGAAAGTGTATTGTGAATTGAAAAAAGAGTGTCCGACGCTAGACACCTTAAATATCGGAGGTGGCTTTCCAATTAAAAACACCTTGAATTTTGATTATGACTACGAGTATATGGCAACTGAAATTGTAAGTCAAATCAAGCAGGTGTGCACTGAAAATCAGATTCCAGAGCCCGATATCTTCACAGAATTCGGTAGCTTTACTGTAGGAGAAGCAGGTGGGGCAATCTTCAGTGTACTCGACCAAAAACCCCAAAATGATAAGGAAAAATGGAACATGATTGATTCAAGCTTTATGACCACCTTACCCGATGCTTGGGCGATTAATAAAAAGTTTATTATGCTTCCTATTAACCGCTGGGAAGAGGAATACGAAAGAGTATTACTCGGAGGTATCACTTGTGATAGTGATGATTACTATAACAGCGAACAGCATGTAAACGCCATTTATCTGCCTCAATATGACAAAGACGACCCATTATACATCGGCTTTTTCCATACAGGAGCATACCAAGAAAGTATTGGCGGCTATGGCGGAATTCAACACTGTTTGACACCGTCACCGAAGCACGTCATTATTGACTTAGATGAAAATGGCGAGTACCATTTTAGATTATTTAGTAAAGAACAAAGTTACAAGAGCATGCTCAAAACCTTGGGCTACATGTAAGCCGAAAGTCACTGAATTCCTATAGATTTTCACTATATTTGGAACAGAACTAACAACTCTGTTACCATGAAAAAAAATCTAACTGGCTTCTTACTTCTGCTATTTCTTATTCAGGGCGCACTTCACGGACAAATTAGTGGCACCGTTACTATTAGCAGTTCGAATACTGCGACTACAGCCAATTTCAAAAACTGGTATTCCTTTTGGCGCAATTTACAAGGGCTTTCTCGCAGTGATGGCGGACCTTCAACAGGTGCAGGTGTTTCAGGGCCAGTGACTGTATCTGTGACATCTGACCTGCTTGAATCACAGACCATAGATTTTGCCAGTATTTCAGGTGCAAGTTCTACCAATACGATTACCATTAATGGCAACAATAAAGTTGTAGAATACAGCGGAAACTATGAAGTCATGCGTTTCTCTGGTGCCGATTATCTCAAGATTCAAAACCTAACCATTCGGCATTCGGGTATCCGTGCATCGCGCAGCACCTGTGTTCGATTTTTCAATGGATCCGATTACAACTCCATTATATCTTGTACGCTTGAATTCTCAGGATTGAACTCTATTGCCACCGATGGAAGTGCTTATATTGCTTTTTCCGCATTCGACACTTTGTTTCAGAAGTCTTCAAGCACCCTCACAGGCAGATACAACCGTATTTCCGGCAATCTCATGCGCACCACCAATACAGGCAGTGCAGGTCCTGCATTTGGCATTGCTCTTTGCGGCAGCAGCAGCGGTTACACCAGTAATGAACATAACAATACCATTTCTTATAACACCATACAGAACTTCTATTTCACTGCGGTGTCTATGATCAATGGAAATGGAAATCAGTTAATAGGTAATTCTATATCAAGAGCAAATAGTACTTCAAGAAATTGTAATCCGGTATTGTATGGTATTGTATTGCGCGAGAACCATGGAACAAGCAGATCCACACGGTTAGGTGCGAATACGATTCAAAACATTCCGTTTTCAGGGGCATCGGCCAGCAACGGAGTCGATGAATTTTATGCTATATCTGCCTTGGGAAATTATGGTTCTTCTAGCCGATCTCTTCTTGTTGATAGCAATACTATAAAAAACATAGCAGCATATACCCGCTTTCAAGCAGGTAATTTTAGATCCACAGATTATGCGCAAATTCTCAACAACTCGGTAAGTGCCATAGAAACATATGCAAACTCCAATTATGAATACGTTTGGGAGTTTAGGGTAGGTAAAGAGATGGAATTTAATTCCAACCTACTATTTAACTCCTATTTGGCTACCCTATCATTCCATTTTCTATTTTCAGACAGTGTGATTTCTCCCTCTGGGAAAATGGTGCAAATTCGAGCAAATCAAATTTACAAAAACAAGTTTTATCAAGACGCGTATGTAATCATTCCAAACCAAGGTAGTTTTCATATTGCGGACAACAAGATTTTCGAGAACATCATTTCGGGCAATATTTCTGGTTATTTATTTGCCATAGTAGCCCAGGAAGCGGAGGATATCATTGTGTCCAACAACGTTATATCAAACAATCTAGGACATGATGGATTTGTAGGCATTTATCTCACAGGAATAGTGACAGGAAGTTATTACAGCAAAGTTTGGCAAAACTCTATTTACAGCGATGGAGGTAAAGCCCCCAGCAGCAACTATGACAACAATGGCATTTTCATAGAGAATTTTTATCACAACCACATTGAAATGGTGGGCAATGTGCTGCACATGAGCAACAGTTACACAGGCATGATTTCTGGTGTAGAGAACACCGATACCGCCCACATTAAAATTTGGGATGTGAATACCAATTATGTAGACAATTACGTGGATCCTTATTGGGCAACACCCTTAGGATGGCTTAATGATTATGCAAGCTTTTTAGGTTTAGGACTTACAGGTCCGGGGGAAAATGGTGTTAATCCACTCCTATTCGACCCCAGTACCAATGATTTGCGGAGTTTTAAGTGGGAAACTCAGAATGATGTAACTACAGCAAGCTTTAATAAAAAAGACATTACAGGTAAAGACAGAAATGCGGTATTGTCTGACCGCGGCGCTTACGAGCAATTCACAGATTTAGCGGCTGTTAAAACCTCTTTCAGCATTGGAACAAATACGTGTTCGGGCTATAAAACAACAGTGGACGTAACGGTAAAGAACAACTTTAGTGATACCGCCAGGAAATTTGCGGTAGGTTTCATAGCAGATGGGGTAAGTTACTTAGAAAACTATAACTCATACATCCGCAGTGGTGATTCCGTAAAAATTTCCATAAAAACGCCCTTGAGCTTGGATAAGTGGGGCACCTCAAATATCCGTATTTTCGTTTCAAAGGTAGATGACAATGCAAGCAACGATAGCTTAAAATTTAGCACCAAAATCATTCCTGCACCTGGAGGCAGTGCATTCACACCAGTAAAAGGAACCTCAAAAGCTATTTATACAACGGGTGCGCAAGACGTTACCGTCCTTGGCGAAAAGCTAGATTACACCTTGCAGGCACCTCGTAAATACACCAACGCACAATACGGAACCCAATGGACGGCCGCAGCTTGGACCAAGACCACACCAGGAAATCGGGTGATATCGGGCACCTCGCTTACAACACCATCGGGTTCCAATAATTTAAGAGTGGCATTTATCACCTACGACAATGGTTTAGAAGACAGTTTTGTAAGCGTATGTGTTCGGTTTACAGACCTAAATACTGGCTGCGATACTGTCAACTGCAGAAAAACTTATATTCAGCCCACCCCTGTTGTATTGTTTGCCTCACCTGGTCTAGCCCCTGGCAAAGACACCTTATTGGTTTGCGGCAGTGACACTGCCTATTTTACCAACCAAAGCACTATAAAAAAGGGAGGAATGCGCTATCATTGGAATTTTGGAACAGGCAATAGTGCAGATACTTCAAATCAGGCAGATGTCTTTTTTAACTATGCAGCACCTGGCATGTATAAGGTAACCTTAACCGCATGGTCCATTCCATATGGATTTGAGTCATCAGATTTCATCTATGTAAAAGTTCAGGCTAAGCCCAAAGCAGCATTTACAAGGACCAACGTTTGCGAAGGGGAAAGCAATGTGTTTACCAACAATTCTACGCCCAGCTCGGCTTCTTATTTATGGGACTTTGGTGATGGAACCGTTTCAAGCAGTAAGGATCCAAAACACACTTACAGTGCACCTGGCAATTTCACAACCAAGTTGGTTGTAAATGTCTTGGGATGTCGCGATTCAGTGAGCAGTAAAGCTTCATTATTTGCAAAACCAAAACCGAATTTCAGCACCCAAGCCAGTTTTGGTTGCACCAATAATAAACTTGGATTTACGAACACCAGTAGTATTTCTGCCGGTACCTTTGGTTCTTATTGGGATTTTAGAGATGGTGGCTTTTCAAGCACTTTTGAGCCAGAATACAGCTATGCTGTGGCGAAAACCTACGCTGTAAAATTACGCTTGGTTTCCAACTTTGGTTGTAAGGATTCTATTGTAAAAAATGTATCTATTCGAGAATCACCGAATGTACAATTCAACCACTCCGCATTGTGCAGTATCGATTCAACGGTATTTACCAATTTAACACCTCCGGTATTTGGAACAAATCCTACCTATCTGTGGGATTTTGGAGATGGGAAAAGCAGCAGCCTTGAGAATCCCTTCCACCATTGGTCAGCCTTGGGAAAAACTAGCGTAATTCTAAAAGTAAGTCTAACCAACGGTTGCAGCGATACTGTGCAGAAGGTATTGGAAGTATTGCCGCAGGCGAATCCAGGATTTATTGACAATAGTCCTGTTTGTATAGGCACTTTGGTGAATTTTAGCAATAAATCCACTTGGCTCACAGGTACGATTTCATACGCCTGGGATTTTGGCGATGCCAATGCATCCACTCAATCTGATCCATCGCATGTATTTAATACCAACATTACCAAAACGTATACTGTTACCCTCTGCACAGATATTAACAATGCCTGTCGTAAGTGTTACCAAAAACCAGTTACCGTAAATGAAATACCCCAAACCTGCGACTTTGTAGCCAATACAGATTATAGTTTTGGTTTTCATGGTATTCAATGCATTCCAAAATACAAATCAGGCCAATTTGGCAATCAAACTGGGGTAACCTATAAGTGGGTATTTCAAAACTCGGCCCAGCTCACCATGGATACTGGAAGGTTTGATTTCCCAACTGATGGGACCTATAATGTGACCATGTGCGCGGAGTTTAGCTCCACAACTTGTGTGTGTTGCACTACCAAAACGGTAACCATAAATAGACAAGGCGTAGTTCAACCCAATGATGCGGCTTTCACCGTATATCCGAATCCAAGCGCGGGTTGGATTACCATAGAGCAACACAAGTTAATTGAGGGTGCTTTTGTTACGATTCACAGCAGTACCGGACAAATCGCGTGGAAACAAAGTATAACAGAAATCAAGCAAGGAATAGATGTTTCTGCACTTGCAGCGGGCATATACACCATTTCCATACACAGCGGCCAAGGTGTGCAGCGAGAGCAGTTGATCATTGAACCCCTGCGTTAAGGACTATAACTTTCAGGAACTGTTTTCTTTAATTCACTTTGCACAGCTGGAGCTGTTTTAATCCGTCTATGTTGAGGATTAGACATAGATGCGTCTCGGTTGTATCCATCTTGGTAATATGAAATACCGCCATACGGATTTACACCACAGGTAAAGTACACTAGGTATACTGGAATAGGTATTTTGGTTCGAAATGACTTTTCAGGAATGGGTTGAAACGCATCTGCAGAATCGGCCTTGATTTTGAGAAATTCCAATCTTCGAAGTGAGTCTTTTTCCGGAGGCAGCCCCATAGAAACCAACACATCATCGTAATTGTCCTTTTTATTAAAAGCCGTAAGAAATGCCACCATTTGCAATGGCTCTTCCATACGCACACATCCATGACTGACATGCCTAAAGTCTAATTTAAATGCAAATTGCGACGGGGTATCATGCATAAAAATCGAATATAAATTCGGAAAATGAACCACTACCCTGCCTAGCGCATTTTCTGGACCGGGCATTTGTTCTACTTTATAGCGCCATTTATCTTTTGTTACCTTTTTCCAATTCACACTGAGTGGATTGATTTCATTATTGTTCAAATCCAACAATCTATAATTATGCTTCCCTAAATACCCTGGATCTTTCTGAAGATGTGGCAGCATTTCTTTGACCATGATATTGCGCGGCACATGCCAAACGGGATTGGCCACAAATTGGTTGATTTTTGCCTTTAACAAAGGGGTTTCTAAATTATCTGGTGCTGTTTTCTCAGGGTCCTTCGCGCTTTCAGCCAATCTGCTGTAATAGACTTCATCCCTATTCGCACCCGTGCAAACCTTCATTTCCAAGCGCAAGGTATCGTCACGCCAAGCATAGAGTTTGTTCTCCGCAATATTCACCCAAACCTTACTTGAATCTGAAACCGGCCCTAACCATCGCCAACGTTCTAAATTCACTTTTAATCGCAATAACATGAGACTCCTATCCGCATTCAAGGCCTCACAGGTAGCTTTATCAAGTTTTAATGAAGGTTCGGAAAAGTGCTGCAGTTGCATACCCAGTAAGGCATTCTCCAAATCAGCGTCCCATTCTTGCTTTTTAAGCAATAAAGAATCGGGCAATTCTAAATAACCATGCAGTCTTAACCTTCTCGCCAAGGATCGAATCTGCACACTGCTGAGGCTTTTCAAGTTCTTGGTCAAAACTAGCTTTGGAATCGCAGCCGTATCTTTAAGACGTAGGATCCTTTCGTATTCCTTTTGCAGATTTACGTAGGGGAAAAAGGATGGCCAGCAAGAATTCAGG
>JBEIRK010000230.1:0-2182 GCA_040376005.1 Flavobacteriales bacterium | reverse complement strand
TAAGATTTTTTAGTGTTTAAAATGGCGAATTCCAGTGATAACCATAGCCAATCCGTTGTCATTGCAGTAGTCTATGCTCTCCTTGTCCTTTATGCTGCCACCAGGCTGTACCACAGCCTTTATGCCTGCTTTGTCCGCGATTTCAACGCAGTCTGGGAAAGGGAAAAAGGCATCACTGGCCATAACAGCGCCGTCTAACTCAAATCCAAATCTGCCGGCCTTCTCAATTGCCTGATGCAAGGCATCCACGCGGCTGGTTTGTCCAGTGCCACTGGCCAGCAATTGCTGGTCTTTTACCAAAACAATGGTGTTGCTCTTGGTGTGTTTTACCAACTTTAACGCAAATTCCAAGTCTTTGTATTGGGCCTCAGACGGTTGTGCATGGGTAACAGGCGACATATGCATCTTGCCTTCAAGTGCGGTATCTCTGTCTTGAACGAGTTCGCCATTTAATACTGTGCGAACCATAGGGTTCTTCAGTTGGAAATCCTTTGTTTTAAGAATAATGCGGTTCTTTTTGCCTGACAGCAATTCCAAAGCGGCTGCATCGTAAGCGGGTGCCAGCAGGACTTCAAAAAACAATTTGTCAATTTCTGCCGCCACTTCTGCCGTGATGGTATGGTTACAGGCCAATATCCCTCCAAACGCACTTACAGGATCGCAAGCCAAAGCGTCTTTCCAAGCTGCCGCAATGTTGCTACGTGTAGCTACACCACAGGCGTTGTTGTGTTTTACAATGATGAAGGTAGCGCCTTCAGATTTGTTGTAATCCGATAGCAGGCTTAATGCGCTGTCTACGTCAAGTATATTGTTATAGCTGAGTTCTTTGCCTTGCACTTTTTCAAATGCGGCTTCCAAATTTCCGCGGAATTCCCCTTTTTGATGCGGGTTTTCACCATAACGCAAGGTGTAGGATTTTTCTCCTGCAAACCACTGCTGGATTTGACGGTCGTAAGTGGCTGTAGTGTTGAAGGCGCGCGTAGCAAGCTCCTTGCGGGCTTCAATGCTTAGTGCACCATTTCCAAGGGTAAGTTGTTCGTGAAACCATGCGTAATCGTCTTTGTTTGCCACTATACTGCAATGGCCAAAATTCTTAGCCGCAGCGCGGATAAGAGAAACGCCTCCAATATCTATTTTCTCAATAATCTCAGCATCGCCAGCGCCTGAAGCTACTGTCTCAGTGAAGGGATATAAATCCACAATAACCAAGTCATACAGCGGAATCTCGTATTTCGCAATCTCTGCCAAATCTTCCGCATTTTCTCTGCGTGCCAAAATACCACCAAATACTTTGGGATGTAAAGTCTTTACCCTGCCGCCTAAGATGCTCGGGTAGCCCGTTACATCCTCAACCGCTACACAGGGAATGCCCATGTCTTCAATGAATTTACGGGTGCCACCTGTGGAATAAAGCGTTACGTTTTGTGCATGCAACTGGCGAATGATGGGCTCAAGGCCGTCTTTGTAAAATACAGAAACCAGTGCAGATTTGATGGTGATATTCACAGCGCAAAATTAGGGGCTTCGCTGCCCCTGCGAAAGCAATTGCCCGATAGGTTTTAGACAACATGTAAACAGATTTTTACTGCTTTACTTACCCTTACTTGCTGTGCTTTATGCTGTTCATCACTTTTTCATAGCCCGCGCGGTGCAAGGGCGATTGGGAAAAGTGCGCCTCAAATTGTGTGGCTTCCAACTGCGCCCAATCCGCTTTGGTCCAGTGTATCCACGCACCTGCTTGGAATCGGGGCTCGCTATGCGGACTTGAAAAACGGTTCCAAGGGCATACTTCTTGGCAAATGTCACAGCCAAATACGCGGTCTCCAATCATGCCTTGCTGTTCTTCTGATAAGTCATCATGCTGCTCTATGGTGAGGTATGAAATACACTGTCTGGCATCGATTAGTTTGTCGGCTACTATGGCTTGCGTAGGACAAGCATCGATGCATGCGGTGCAGGTTCCACAATGGTCGGTTACGGTTTTGTCTTCTTCAAATTCCAAACTGCATAGCAAGCTGCCAATGAAGAAATACGAACCGTGTTGTTTGTTGAGCAATAAGCTGTTTTTGCCTATCCAACCCAATCCAGCGAGCTGGGCCCATTGCCTTTCCATAATCGGCGCACTATCTGTAAATACGCGGTATTCAAAAGACCCTGTGTGCGACTGCAACTCCCCCGCGAG
>JBEIRK010000010.1:0-34071 GCA_040376005.1 Flavobacteriales bacterium | reverse complement strand
TGGATGCAAATAATAGCAATATCAAAAGTTTTATCGAGACTTTGCCTCAACTCATCCATTACAACATGGATGTGGAAACCAATCCAAATGGAAATACCAGCAATTACAAGGATTTTGTATTTGACAATTCTAGGGTAGATGTTTTTCTGCGTTTAGAAACCCCCGCAAATTTTGGGATTCAAGGCATCACCTTGCGCGACACGCAGGCCTTGGATTTGGCAGAATTACATGGAGATGAAAGGTTGAAATCTGCTATTTTATATGTGGATATTGACAATGGATATCCATTCGAGGTGGGCTTGGAATTGGGCTTTATGGATGCGAATTTTCAATTGATGGGGTATGCGGATGTAGAAGGAAATCAAAGTATTTTACCCGGTAAAATAGACGCGCAGGGGAGGCCCTTGTCTTCTACGAAAACGCGCTTAACCATTCGGGTTCCCAAAGAAAAAATAGCTATGCTGCAGAATGCAGAAAGTGTTTTGATCAAAGCCAACATAAAAGGCGATGGAAAGAATAAAAAAATCTACAATACCTATAAACTAAAAATTAATACCAGTGGAGAGTTTGCATATGAGGTTCAGTTGTAAGGTATTTTTATTTTTTGGAATGGGTGCTGGATTGGTTTCAAGCATAAAAGCGCAGGACACACTCAAAAAATTCACCCCCTTCGCACATTCTGTGCATGTGTTTGCAGATATAGAAACGGGCAGCAATGGGATGAACCAATACATGATGAATAGGCTTGCATTGGGCGGGTATATGAAAGATGAGGAAATAGAAAGTGCAGAGAAACGGATTCGCAAGCAGAATAGAATTGGCGTTTTAAGTTCTGTTGGTTTTTATGTTGACATAAAAGGCAATGATACTTCCCTGTCAAAATGGATGCCCAATGCAATTGGAATTATGCAAGAGAATCACTTTGGTTCTTCCGTATCAGAGGGTGCTTGGCAATTGCTGTTTCGTGGCAATGGCAAGTATAAAGGTCAGACCTTGGATTTAAGTGGCACCCGCTTCACCCAATTTTCTTCTAGAAAATTAGAATTTGCATGGACGGGATTAATCCCTAAAAACACAAAGGATTATAATTTAACCCTGTATTTGGGTGTGTCGCAACTCTTGGCCTATAGAAATATGGATATGACGCAGGGTTCACTCTTTACCGATGGGGATTTGCAATTTATCGACGCACAATATTCCGCTGATTATATCAATACAGGTGCTATGCGTGAGCAAGGAAGAGGATGGGGCGCCGCTGTCGGATTTAACCTCTATAAAAGAATATCTGGATCTAGAACTGATTTTTCCATAGAAGTGAGAGACCTTGGCTTTTATCAAATACAAAATGCCATGCATTTGACCCAAAAAATGGATCAATCGGTGCGTATTAATCAATCGAGTATTGGTTTAAAATCATTGAATTCAGCTGATTGGTTGGAATACCTGCGCGACACGGTGAATCAAAGCCTGGCACCAGATTCTGCTTTTGAAAATAGGGCTGTATTGATGCCATTTCGTTTGGGAACCTCTTTCTCCTTAGGGAATTATATATTTCAAATAAAATATGTGTATTTGCCGGGTTATTTGCCGAATTTAAAATTAAGACATGCCAAATGGAGTCTCTATGGAAAGGGTTTTGGAGTTTACCCAGAATTGAGTTTGGGTGGCTTTGATGTGGCGAATATGAATTTGAACTTTAATTATTCTAAATCCATTGCAAAAAAATATTTCTTTGTAAGTATGCAATTGCGTGGCATAGAATCTATGCTATTGCCGAAGTTGACCCATGGTGCAGGGGCATCACTGCAACTCAGTTATTTCTTTTGAGGTAGGATTTTCCAGACAGAAATAATTCCCGATCTCAATAGCAATTGTTGGTTGAAATGCATGTTTTTTCTGTATTGGTTTTCCCAGCGTATGCTATCATTAAGCACCATATATTGAATGTTAGAGTTCAATATGATTTCGTTGGTCAATGCCGGAGTAAAGTCGCTGGCAATGCGCACCCCACGGCGTTTCAAAGCATATAATGTAGTATTAGGGGTGGGGTCAAATACAGAAATAATTTCTTGTGATGGGGGAATAATGCTGTCTATTTTTTGGCGCAAAGCCGATGAATAAAATTCGGATTCTGCTAGGGCAGGTTGGTAATAATAATTTCCTTTTTCGTACCGTGCGTGCAACATGTTGTACGCGTTTGACCAAGCAAAAAATGGGAAACTATAGAATAGTATAACGGCCACCAAGGGTGCAATACCGGCAAACAGGGTTTTGCCCTCTACGTACAATTGCTGATGTTGCAAAAGCATAAAGAAAACCAATGGATATATGGCGGTTAGATAATAGTCATGGTATCTCAATTGGCCACTGAAAAGCACTACAAATGACAAGAAACCCAGGCTTAAAAATACAACAAAATAGGAAATTAGGGGTTGTGTTTTTAGGGAAGTAAAAATCTTTGAAAAGCCAAAAAAGAATAGGAGAATGAACGGCCATTTCGAATACAAACTCGACTGCCATGTATTTGTGGCAAAAACAATGTTATCCATGAATTCTTTGAGGGAGTGTGCGGGATTTATCTGTTGCAAGAAATGATTGTTACCCGTGCTTTTGGTAAGGTTTGAGGCATACACATACCATGCAATAGCCGCGGCAAAGGGCAGGATTAGTGCGTACCATGGCAGTTTTTCGCTTCTGTATTGTGATTCTATGAATTTTGGGAATACAAATGGAAGAAAAACAAATGCGATGATGGCGATATGGGGTATTAAAAAGGTAATTTTAATCAACCCTGCAAGGGTAATAAAAAGCGCATACCACAAAGCAGATTTACGTTGATTTATTCGGAAATAAAACTTGATAAACTGATGTATGGCGATCATGGAAAATGCCAAAGCTGCAGTATCTGGAATATAACTGTTGCTGTAGAATACGAAAATGGGAGATAAAAACCAACCAAAAGTAAGGAGGAGTCTTGATAGCGTTTTTTGAATAAAAAAATAGGTAGTTTTGAAAGCAGAAAAAACACCAAAAAATACAATTAAGAACATCACAACACGATATATAAAATCGTGAAATCCAAACAGTTTATAGAGCAATGCTACAACATATTGAATTATAGGAAATTCCATGCCTGTGACCCCTTCATGGGCGCGATTTTCGGAAACACGGGGCTGCAAAAAATCCATGCTTTGGGTATAATAATTCCAGGCAACACAAGCTCGGTCGGATTGTGCACCTTGATGCACACTGAGGGGACCGTGCGCAAAGTGTTGGAACAGCCCCAAACTTGCTGCTACAATAATGAAGCAGATAAGAAACCAACTATTGGGATTAATTCGGTACATCATCCATGTTGGTTTCTCTGATGATGTAATGTGGCCTGTTTTTTACATTTTCGCTGATGCGTCCTAGGTATTCACCTAAAATACCAATACCAATAAGCTGAATGCCACCAATAAACAGGATGCTGATATTGAGGGATGCCCAACCCGGCTCAGTGGTGCCAAAATATTTTTGGTATAAGGTATATACAATCAAAGCGAATGAGATAGCAGACACGATAAAGCCTCCTATTGTGGCGATTCTTAGCGGCCATGTGCTAAAGCTGCTAATGCCATCCAGCGCCAGTGTCATCATTTTTCTAAAGGTGTATTTCGTAGCGCCTCCCATGCGTTCTTCTCGGTCATATTCAAGAAAAGTTTGGTTAAAACCCAACCAACTAATTTGGCCACGAATAAACTTATGCTGCTCGGGCATTTGTTTGAGCAGCTGTTGGATTTTTCTATGAATAATTCTGAAGTCACCTGTATCTACGGGGATTTCAATGGTGGTTATTTTTGCCAATACCCGGTAGAAAATTTTGGCGGTAAACTTTTTCAAAAAATTCTCGCCATCGCGTTTTTTGCGTTTCGCATATACTACTTCAAAACCTTCTTTTGCCTTGGCATAAAGGTCAGGAATCAACTCTGGTGGATCCTGGCCGTCGCCGTCCATGATTACGGTATACTCACCATGTGAGTGCTCAATACCCGCGGAAATAGCCAGTTGGTGGCCAAAATTTCTGCTTAAGTCGATAAAGCGAATGTGTGTGTTTGTGACAGCAAGCATTTTTAAGATTTCAAGCGAACGGTCATGGCTTCCGTCATTGATATAAATAACTTCCCAAGTTAGGTCCATGCTATTCATTGCGTTTTCAACACGTGTGTTCAGCTTTCCAATATTCATTTCCTCGTTGTAAACTGGAATGACAATACTCAGGGTGACTGTATGTGACATTTATGGCAAAATTATTGCATTTGACCTAGTAACTTTGTAAAAATATGAAAAAGCTACATGTGAAAACCGGAATATTGATGGTAGGAATCGTGGGTTCGTTTGCGTTTTTTGCCTGTCAGGGTGCGGAAACTGCTAAAATTACTGCCGATGAGCAACCTGTAGATTTAACTGCAAAACCTGTTTCTGAGTCTCATGGAGACCCAATAACAACGGAAAAGTTTGATGAAACCATCAAGGGTAAGAAACTTACCATGGTTGATTTTTATACTACTTGGTGCGGTCCGTGCAAAATGATGGCGCCGCATGTAAAGAAATTGGCTGCTGAAAATGCAGATATGGTGAATGTAATGCAGATTGATGCAGAAGCACAGGTTGAAATCGCTGGCCGCTACAATATTCGCGCATATCCTACCTTGTTGTTCTTTAAGAAGGGGCAAATTGTGCACACAATTGAAGGTGCGCAGAGCTATGAGCAGTTGCTCGATGAAGTGAAGCGATTGAAATAATCCAACCCACAACCCAAACTATTCAGGTTTGGGAGTGTCTTCTATTTCCTCTTTGCGTCCGGTGCTCTTGTTTTTTGAATTGATTTGTGCCATTTTATCGCGCATGCTTGTGAGGGAATTTCCGAGCTTTTTCAGGGTTTTGTTATTTCTCAAAGAAGTATCGTTTTCTACTTTCTTCACCAATCTTACAGAAGACTGTACCAAGCTATCAAACTGTGTGTTGATTTTTTTGAGTGAAATTGAGTCCTTGATTCCATTAAATGCCAAATATCGGTCTACTGAATCGGATTTGCTCTCTACATCTTTTGTGATTGTAGAGTCAGCTGGTTCTGCCTTCTTTAGGGTTTTTACATAGGCTTTGGTCGCATCATTGAACTTTCTCATTTGAAAGGCGACCTTGTCCCAAGATTTACTAATTTGGGAGCTGCTGTCTGCTTGCTGGGCAAATACCGCGTGATTGAAGGCGAATAAAAGGAGGAAAATGAGTTTTGGGGTTGGTTTCATAGGTGCTGGCTATTGCAATTTATATACCAAACGCAAACAATCCATTGTTTGAGGTAATGAAACATCAAAAGAATAGCTCTAAAGCTATGTAGCCGGTATTTTGGCTGGCTCAGTGGCTAAAGCCACAGCGTATTAAGAATTTAGAAAAAAGTGGAAGCTATCACCGCGAAGTCCCAAACGCAGGGTTTCTAGCGCCACCAATTCGTTAGGTGCAATGTTACCGAGGTTTACATTTGCGCCGTAGAGTTTAATAAACCAAACTTGCTGAGCCTTGAGAGGTGCTTCCCACAGGATTTTTTCCAATGGAATTTTGCGAATGATTTCAGCAACGAGGCCTGAACGCACCTCACCTGTGCCGCGGAATATGCCTACGGTGCCGCTTTCACGGGCTTCAGCAATAACCTTCCACACGCCTGCGCTAAGTTCACTTTCCATTTGCTCTATCCACTCATAGGGAGGGATAATTTTTTCAGCATCTTTTGAGCCTACTTCACTCAGGACGGTAGCTCTGGAAGAGAGTTTGCGTATGTATTCGCATTTGGTGTCGTGGTGCATTTCTATGCTCCCATCGCTTACTTCAGCGTGGTCAACCCCTGTTTTGTCAAGCAGTCTCAGGTAATCATCAAACTGATTTCTGATGACATACGCTTCGAACAAGGTTCCACCAAAATACACCGGAATCCCGGCGCTGCGATACAAGTTAATCTTTTCTTGCAGGTTGGGCGTAACGAATGAGGTTCCAAAACCCAGTTTTAAAATGTCGGTGTATTCACCACCATTAGACAGGAAATCTTCAGCTTCGCGGAGGCTGAGGCCCTTATCCATTACCATTGTTAGTCCTTCTTGACGTGGCTTTACTGTGCGCTGTGGCAAGCCTGAAAGTTGAAATAAATCGCTGTTCATAGGTTTATAGTCCGGGATTGACATAACGGGCGATAATCTTGAGCAGACTCCCCGCCTTTTTCAATTCCGGTGCAAAAATAAACATTTGTGCGTGCTCTTCAGCATTTACAGATAAGGCAGTTTCAAGAAGATATTCTGCAGCGGCTTGTTGGCCTGTGATATAACAAATGGCAGATAGTCTATACATCAGTCTAAAACTGTTAGGATTTTGCTTTAAACCCGTCTGTGTTACCTCCAATGCACGGTCGGTATCTCCGGTTTCATGCAATGCCACTCCCCAGTCGAGATAGATCTCTTCCTCTTCGGGATGTTCTTGCGCTAGAATGTCGTACAAGGCATCCCATTTCTCGTTTTCTTGCAGGCCAAAGTAGGCAGCAGCCAGCACGATTCCATAATCTGATTCGGAGGGATTGAGCTCGTAAGCTCTTTCCAAATACGGCAAGGCAGAGGCATAGTTTTGTTCGTAATGCCAAGTGAGGCCTAGGCTATACCAACTTTCACTGTCCTGCGGATTCTTTTTTAGGATTTGGCGGTACAGGTTTCTGCTGTCTGCAATATTTCCTGTTTCATACAAACTCCAGGCGTGCAAGCCAGCAAGTTCGTCGAAAGCGCCTGTGCTGAAGCGCGGTTTTTGTTCTGTATGGTGTTTGATGAAATCGGTATACTTGCCAGTTTCATAGAGGGCTTCTAAGTAGCCATTCCAAGCTTCGAGGAAGTTCTCGTTTATTGTTACCGCATAATCAAAAGATTGTGCTGCTTTATCGTAATTTTCTAGATCCAAGTGTGCTGAACCCAGGAGGTACCAGGCATCTTCTGAGTAGGGATTCTCATCCACCATGCGTTCGAGCAAGGGAATGATTTTCCCGATATCCTCATCTTCAGTAGCGATATCAAGCCATTTTTCAAGGATATAACTCACGTCTTGGCCCTTGCGCAGTGCTTTTTCGAGTACGGGCAATGCCATTTCAAATCGGCCATAAAACATCAGCAGTTCCAGAAAGTCTTCTATGGTTTCGGCATCGTCTGCGGCCAATTCTAGGCCGCTATTCATCAGGTCTGCTGCCTTTTCATTGCGGCCTTCGAGGCTATAGACCACAGCTTCCATAAAGAACAGGGCGGGTTCAAAGGCATTGTACTCCTTGGCTTGTGAAATATATTTCCTGGCAAGACGGTAATTCTTTTCACCCATTAAGATTTCTACCATGTGCAGGGTAAAAACAGGGATATAGGGAAATTGACTCATGCCCAGTTCCAATACCATTTTCATATGGGACTTACCCGTGCCTTCCACCCCAGAGAATAATTGGTCCATGGAGTAGTAGCGGAATATTTCTAACAATTCGCGGGGCGAAAAATCATCGCGGTTGCGATTTTCAAACTCCTTCACCAACTCTTCCACGTTGCCGTTGAAGTCGTCTTCATCTTCATCATCCCAATCGGAAGGGAAAAAACTCATTGGGGTCAAAAATATATACGGAGTTCTTCGAAATGTATTTCTTTACCCGGTTCTAGCCTTGTATTTTTGCACAGGTTGTATACATAAATTTGAAAAACCGCACACATGAAGTATTTCCCGCTATTCACCACCTTGTTCCTTCTTGCAGGATTGCACGCACAATCGCCTGTAAATGTCCAAACGTCTCAGAGCAACTGGCAGCAAAAGGTTGACCATGAGATATTCGTTGACTTTGACGCACCTCAGCGCTTGCTTCGGTGCAATCAAACCATAAGCTATACCAATAACAGTCCGGATGTGCTTACACATATCCCTTTTCATATTTGGCCCAATGCATTTTCTTCTAACAATACCGCCTATGGCCGCGAGGCAAAACACGGTGGGAATGAGAAATTTTTAACGGCAAAAGAAACAGATCGAGGTTTTTTGGATAGCCTCTCATTTACCGTAAATGGGAAAGCCGCAACATACCAGCAGTATGACAAAGAAGCAGATATTGTGGATTTGCTCTTGCCAGAACCCTTGCAACCAGGTGCCAGCATTACCATAGCCACGCCTTTCCGCGTGAAAATCCCCTTTTTATTTTCCCGCATGGGATATGAGGGTAAAATTGTAAGCCTGACCCAGTGGTATCCAAAACCTGCTGTGTACGATGTGAATGGCTGGAATGTATTTCCCTATTTGGAACAAGGAGAATATTTTAGTGAATTTGGACGCTACGTGGTGCACTTGACGGTACCTGCCAATCAGATTGTGGGCGCTACTGGTGTGCTGCAAGAAGAGAGTGAAACGGAATGGCTAACTACCTTATCGGATGGGGAAACCGAATTGCGCAAAGCATCGGATCGCAAAACCCTCACCTATGTGCAGGATGATGTTCCAGATTTTGCTTGGTTTGCCAGTGCTGCGTTTACCGTGGGAATAAAAAAAGTAACCCTGCACACGGGCAAGGTGGTACAAGCCATGGCCCTGATTGATGAAAGCGCGGTGGCTGCTCCTTCTAGTGTATTGGACGGCATCGAAACAGCCTTGACCTATTACTCTAAGCGTGTGGGAGAGTATCCCTATGGCTATTGCACTGCCGTAATCGGAGGTCTTACTGCAGCTGGTGGCATGGAGTATCCCATGATTACCATTTGTTCGGACGGAAGCCGCGGTACTGTGATCCACGAAGTGGGTCACAACTGGTTTCAGTGTATTTTGGGTTCACAAGAAAGAAGGTATCCATGGATGGATGAGAGTATCAATACATTTTATCAAATTCACGCTGAAGGCGAAGCACCGAAGCCATGGGCAACGGGTAAAGCTATAGAATTTACGGGGCAAAATGCGATGTATCATATTGCGCATGATTTGGGGGTTTTTCAATCTGGAACTTTAGCCAGTGATGCTTACCAGAAAATGAATTATGGCACAATCGTGTATACTGCAAACCCTATGCGTTTTGTGTATTTGCAAGAAGTATTGGGTAGAAAAATGTTTGATTCTTGTATGCATGAATATTACAGAAATTGGAAATTTAAGCATCCTTTGCCCTCAGATATTCAAGCAGTTTTTGAACGCGTCAGTGGTACAAAATTGGACTGGTTTTTTACAGGATTATTGGGAGAAGTTGCTCCGGATTTGGCTATATCGTCTGTAAAAAGGGCAGATAATGGGTATAAAATACGCGTAAAAACCAAGGGTAATTATTCCATACCTGCGAGTCTTGAATACACAGTTGATAAAAAGAAAGAAATCGTCAAATTCAATTCAAAAGATACTACGATTTTTATTCCAAATGCAGATTATGTGCGTGTGAATCCCGAGGGGTATTTAACAGAGTCTCGCTTTGACAATAATGAGGCTAAAACGCATGGATTGATGAAAAAAGTGGGTGCATTTAAGTTTGGATTTCCGTATCCCTATAAATTGGGCGAACACCGCGTATGGTTTTTACCCAACTTAATTTCAGGGAATGCGTATGATGGATACACCCCAGGAATTCTCTTTTCAAATTTGGGTTTCCCGCGCAAGAATTGGGAGTGGTGGGCTGCACCTTCTTATGGGGTGAGAAGCAACAGTCTTGTCGGTTTTGCAGGAATTCAGCGTAATGTATGGTTCCGCAAGGGACCTTTTACTATGTTGGAAATAGGAGTGCGCGGAAAGCAATACAATTTTAGGCCTGATAGCGTTGGAATGAACCGACTATTTGCGCACATAAACCCCAATGCTGCCCTGTATTTTAAGCGCAAAAAATCGTGGGTACAACACAGTATTTCAGCAAATTATTTTATCAATAATTTTACGCGAACCGTATTCGGAAATTCAGACTTGAACAACAGGATTGGAAAGCTAGAATGGTCGCGAAATTCCTATCGCGGTGAAGTACCGTCGGTAGCGCAAATTGCCATAGAGAATGGGAACAATATCTTTTATGCAGGCTCATTAATAGTAGCAGGACAACAGTATACTTTCACAAAACTATCGGGTAGATATACCAAAAATATTGCATTCAGGAAGTCTGGAAAAGTGAAGTATGGCATGGAGATTACGGTATTTGGAACTGCACTTATACAAGAGAGTAACACTTCAGCAGCAACGGGTCAAATAGCACCTATGATTTCAGGCGCCAATGGTGCGAATGATTATGCATTTTCAGAGGTGCTCATGGGTAGGAGTGCTGCCACCGAGAGGCGTAATTTGTGGAGCCAGCAATTGTTGCACAGTGTGTATGGCCTGCGACTGCCAGTAGCATTGCCTGCGCAAACATTTGCCACAGGACTAAATATGTCATCCATGGTTATTCCCAAGTTGCCCTTGAATGTGTATGGCGATGTGGTGTATGCGGATGTGGTAGGAAATACAAATGATTTTTATTGGGTTGCTGGATTGAGCTACCGTCAGACCTTAAATGGAAATGTAGTTTTTGAGGTGAACTATCCTTTGGTATATTCCAGTCAATTTGAAGCAGCAATGACTGCACTAAAGCCCTTAGAAACGATCACATTTAAAATGAATATTGACATGTATTCTATATGGAAATTGGCGAGAAATATTTATAAATAATGGAAACAGGAACCGCATTGGTATTGTTGGTTGTTATTGGGGCTATTACCTTGTTGGTATTGGCGGCTTTATTTTTGAGAAAAGCACCCGAATCTCCAGCAGTGAAGCAAAAATTAGATGATTTAAACAACAGATTGTCGCAGGAATTGAGTAATAGCAGGCAAGAGCAAAGCAAAGGACTGCAAGGCACTCGGGAAGAAGTTACCAACCTGTTTGAAAAATTAAGTACAGGCTTATTTGATAAACTGAAGATGAGCCAAGATGAAACCCGTGAGTTGAGTAAATCCTTGAATGATTTGGTGCGGCAGCGCATGGATGACATGGGCCAGCGCAATGAGATATTCCGTCAAGAAACAGATAAGAAGCTGACAGCCATGCGCGATACCTTGGAAAACAAGGTGACCGAGATGCAGAAGAGCAATGAAGCCAAGCTAGAGGAGATGCGCAAAACGGTAGATGAGAAGCTTCAGAAAACATTGGATGAACGCTTAGCACAAAGCTTTAAGCAAGTAAGTGACCGCTTGGAACAGGTGCACAAGGGTTTGGGCGAAATGCAAACATTGGCTCAAGATGTGGGAGGCCTGAAAAAGGTCCTAAGCAATGTAAAAACCCGAGGCATTTTAGGTGAAATTCAATTGGGTAGTATTTTGGAGAATATTCTGGCTCCTGGACAGTATAAACAGGATGTGCGCACCAAGCCGGGCAGCTCGGAGAATGTGGAATATGTGATTTGTTTGCCTGGTCAGGGTGATGAGTCTGTGCCTGTATGGTTGCCTGTAGATTCTAAATTTCCAATTGGTGCATACACCAAATTGGTTGATGCTTGGGATGCATCAGATGTAGCCATGATTGAGACTGCGCGCAAGGAATTGGATACTGAAATGAAGCGATGTGCCAAAGACATACGGGATAAGTATTTAAATCCACCGATAACTACGGATTTTGGGATCATGTTTTTGCCGACGGAAGGTTTGTATGCAGAAGTGGTGCGTAATACGGACTTGGTAGAGACCTTGCAGCGCAACTATAAGATTGTCGTTACTGGCCCTTCCACCTTAGCGGCATTTTTGAGTTCCTTGCAAATGGGTTTCAAAACCTTGAATTTGCAGAAACAAAGTGTGCGAATTGGGGAATTGTTGAAGGCGGTGAGTAAGGAGTTTGATTCCTTCGGTGGAGTGCTGAGTAAGGCTCAGGAAAGAATTAGACAAGCGGGGGATGAGATTGAGAAATTGGTGGGTACGCGCACCCGCATGATACAGCGACAATTGAAAAAAGTCGACGAAATACCTGATACAACGGATGTAATACCGCAATTGCCTGACGATTCAGAGACAGAAGAAAGTTAAAATAGTTGCATATTTGCAACTATGAAATCCCTCTCTTACTTACTCCTTGCCCTAATTGTGTTGTTGTCTGCTTGTCGCAAGTACCCCGAAGGTCCCAATTTTACTGTATTGCCCCGCAAAGAACGTATAGAAGGTAAGTGGGTAGCCGAAAGGGTGAAATACAATGAAATTGACAGTCTTGCTGCTTATAAAGATCACATCTGGGAATTTACCCGAAATTATTCCGTGATATTGCAAGTGGGTGATGAAAAGCGTCTTGGAATATGGAGCACAGCTACCTCAGACACCGAGTTTGTCATTGAGTTTGATGATTCTCAAACGCAGAAGTACGAAATTTTAAAATTAACCATGAAAGAATTCTGGCTGCGGGATAAAAAGACCCAGTTGGATTTCCATCTGAAACAAAAATAGGCAGTTGCAAGGAATAGGCCCTTTTTTCTATGGATTAAGCACTGGTTTTTTAATGAGTGTGTTGTTAGGCGTGATTTTCTTCATGCTCATACAAGCCTCATTAAATCATGGTCCGCAAAAGGGTTGGGTAATTGCCTCGGGTGTCATTTCCGGGGATATACTTTTTGTAATTCTTGCCATTGGCTTTACCCGGTACATTCAGGAATTTTTAACTGCATATGAACCCTATGTGAACTTAGTGGGTGGCTTGGTATTGTTAGTAATAGGAATTTCCAATATTCGGAAGAAGCGCGGTAATCCCGATTTGGGCGATGCTGCAAAGGAGGTTCACAGTACCCGAGATTTTTATTTCAAGCCATTTCTTATCAATTTACTGAATCCCGCCAATGCCATGTGGTGGTTGGGGCTGTATAGTGTGCGTCCAGCGGTGCATTACGATTTAACACAGAAGATCATTTTCGCCAGCGGAGCTATAGGTGCCGTGTTTTTTACAGAAGTGGCAATTGCTTATGCCGCCTCTGGACTGCGGAGGTATATTACAGCGGAAAGGCTGCACCGGGTGGATGTGACGGTGGGCCTTGTGCTGATGGGTTTTGGCGTTTGGCTATTCATCAAGGCAGGCGCAGGATTTTGGGCATAAAAAAAGGCCACTTTTCAGTAGCCTTTTACAGAAGAAGTTTATTTTAGTCTTTAGGACGAGCTTCGTTTACACGAATTGGACGTCCGTTTAGTTCTTTGCCGTCTAGCGTTTCAATAGCCTTGTTACCTTCTGCGTCGTTTGGCATTTCTACAAAGCCAAAGCCTTTGCTTCTGCCCGACATTTTGTCTGAAATCACCTTTGCAGATGATACTTCTCCGCACTGTTCGAAGAACTCGCGGAGTTCCTGTTCTCTTACGGTATACGCAAGATTTCCGATGTAAAGATTCATTTTTCTTATTCTAAAATACTTTACAAGTATACGTGCCAATACCACATAAACAACCTAATTAACAAAAAAATAAAATTCAACCCTTGTCTTGGCAGAGCTCAACAAGCACACTACCAGTGGATTTGGGGTGTAAAAAGGCTATGGATTTATTATCCGCGCCATCCTTGGTTTTTTCATGAATGAGGTCAAAACCTGTGTTTTTTAGCTGGGCGAGGCGCTGATCTATGTTTTCCGTTTCAAAGGCTAGGTGGTGAATGCCTTCCCCTTTCTTTTCGATGAATTTTGCTATGGTGCTTTCTGGTCCTGTAGCCGCCAAGAGTTCAATTTTAATATTGCCCACTTTGAAAAAGGAAGTCAAAACACCTTCGCTTTCTACTTCTTCCCTTTTATACGGTGCAACGCCTAGCAGCGCGGTAAAAAGTCTTTCCGATGCATCCAAGTCCTTTACGGCTATGCCGATATGCTCCAGTTGTTTCATGCCACAAAAGTAGAAACTTGGGTTGTTGCCACTTTATTTTTTTGTAAACATGCAAACGAATTGAAGGCTATGGTGTTAATTTGCAACTTAGAATCAATCTAAATAAGCAAATGAAACTCCCGATATATCTAGACAACAGCGCTACCACCAGAGTGGATCCTCGTGTATTTGAAGCCATGACCCCCTTCTTTCTTGAAGACTTCGGAAATGCTGCAAGCCGCAACCATCCCTTTGGATGGAAAGCAGAGGAAGCGGTAGACTATGCGAGGGAGCAAGTGGGCGCTTTGATCGGTGCCTCTGAAAAAGAAATCATTTTTACCAGCGGTGCTACTGAAAGCAACAACCTCGCGATTAAAGGGGTGTTTGAAATGTATGCCAGCAAAGGCAAGCATATCATCACTGCTGTTACCGAGCACAAAGCGGTGTTGGATACCTGCAAGCACCTTGAGAAATTAGGCGCCGAAATCACGTATCTGCCCGTGGGTATCGATGGTATGTTGGATTTGACTTTGTTAGAATCGAGCATTCGTCCTGATACCATTTTGGTGAGCATCATGTATGCCAACAATGAAATTGGCGTAGTACAGCGTGTGAAAGAAATCGGAGCAATGTGTAAAAAGTTGGGCGTGCTTTTCCATACAGATGCTACCCAAGCAACGGGAAAAATACCCGTAGACGTTATTGCAGATGGCATTGACTTGTTGAGCTTCACTGCCCACAAAATGTACGGTCCTAAAGGTATTGGTGCCTTGTATGTAAGACGCAAAAACCCAAGGGTTAAAGTGACGGCGCAAATGGATGGTGGTGGACACGAAAGGGGCATGCGTAGCGGAACCTTGAACGTGCCTGGTATCGTTGGTTTTGGAAAAGCATGTGAATTGGCTCGTTTGGAAATGGAAGCCGATGCCAACCGCTTGAGCCAGTTGAGAGACAAACTCGAGCAAGGCTTGCTTCATTTGGAAGAAAGTTATGTGAATGGCAATGTTGAACACCGCTTGCCGCATGTAGCCAATATCAGTTTTAAATATGTAGAAGGAGAAGGCTTGATGATGGCGATTAAAGATATCGCAGTGTCTTCAGGTTCAGCTTGTACTTCAGCTTCCTTGGAGCCTAGCTATGTGCTTAAAGCTTTGGGATTGGATGATGAATTGGCACATTCTTCATTGAGATTCGGCCTAAGCAGATTTACCACTGAAGAAGAAATTGACTTCACAATCAACTGTGTATCCAATGCAGTAAACAAGTTGAGAGATATGAGTCCTCTTTGGGAAATGTTCAAAGAAGGCGTAGATCTAAAATCTATTGAGTGGGCCGCACATTAATACGGGGCTGAACAAGGGACAAAAATCAGAAAAACGACTATTGTTTAGAAAGAATCTAAATAGTAAATTTGTATCGCAAACAACAATAAAACAACAACACCATGGCATATAGTGAAAAAGTAATCGACCACTACAATAATCCTCGCAACGTAGGTACATTGGATAAGAGCAAGAACAATGTAGGTACAGGATTGGTAGGGGCACCTGAGTGCGGCGACGTAATGCGTTTGCAGATTGAGGTGAATCCTGAAACTGGAGTCATTGAAGATGCGAAGTTTAAAACCTTCGGCTGTGGTTCTGCTATTGCTTCTTCTTCTTTGGCAACAGAGTGGTTGAAAGGCAAGAATGTAGATGCTGCATTGGCCATTGACAATATGGACATTGTGGAAGAATTGGCATTGCCACCGGTAAAAATTCACTGCTCTGTATTGGCGGAAGACGCGATTAAGGCAGCAATCAATGACTACCGTGTGAAACAAGGCTTGGAGCCTATAGAAGACACCAAGAAGCACTATTAATATGCAAGTTGACGCTGGGTCCATCACCATTACGGAAAAGGCACTGGCTAAGGCGCATGAGCTCATGCACGAAGCCGGAATTGCTGCGCCTGAGTATTTTTTACGTGTAGGTGTGAAGGGCGGTGGTTGTTCGGGTTTAACGTATGAATTGGACTTCGACAATGAGGGCCGTCCTGGGGATATGGATTTTGGTGATGAACAACTCAGAATCGTATGTGACATGAAGAGTTTTCTTTACCTCTGTGGCACCGAATTGGATTTTACCGATGGATTGAATGGCAAAGGATTTAACTTTATAAATCCAAACGCTTCCCGCACCTGCGGATGTGGCGAAAGCTTTGCTGTTTAATTATCGATTTCTTCTGTGACATTGGTCATATTAAAGGCCAATTTTTGATGCTTATTTTGAGCATCATGACAGACCAAAAATACATCACTGAATTACACAACGACCACAAAATGTGGTTGTCCCAACTTATGCTGGCGCAGGACCAGATGCGCAGTTTTAATTTGCGACTTGAGGATTTGGTAAAGGCCAATACGGGTTCAGATATCCTCTCACACGTTGAGAAATTTCAAAACCAATTTATCCGAGAGAATGAAGTAATTGACCACTTGGCGCATGACATACGCGGCCATGAGAAAGAGATTTCAGGCAATGCAGCATCCAATACTGTGGCTGTAGATCATAGAAAAGTTGCCGACCATCCAGACTTGCGCGACAGAATGCTCACATTCCAGCATATTTACAATGATTTGCGAACCGACTTCATCGCATTTGTTGCCAAGTATCTGTAAGTGAAGAGACCTTGTTTTACATAACCCTCCAGATGCAAAAGCCTATCCTAACTCGGGATAGGCTTTTTTGTTTGAAAAAGAACCTGCATTTTGGACTTTGAAGGGAGAGTAATAATTTTACCGATTCTATGCAAAGCAAAGCCCAAAACCCGGATCAATACTTGGCAGAATTGCCTGAAGATAGACAAGCTGCTATGCAGCAAATCAGACAAACCTTAAAGGATCACTTGCCAGCAGATTTTGAAGAGTGCATGCAATATGGAATGCTTGGCTTTGTAGTTCCGCACAGCATTTACCCCAACGGCTACCATTGCGATGCCAAAGTGCCCTTGCCCTTTATTTCTGTGGCATCTCAAAAGAATTTTATAGCCTTGTATCACATGGGCATCTATGCCAATCCTGAATTGTTAGACTGGTTTGTTGCAGAGTACCCCAAGCACTGCAAGCACAAGCTGGATATGGGAAAAAGCTGTATTCGGTTTAAAAAATTAGATGACATTCCCTATGCATTAATAGGGCAATTGGCTGAGAAACTCACAGCGCAGCAGTGGATTGCCCTGTACGAAAGCGCCTTTAAAAAAGGGTAAAAGGTTTACACAACCACGTTTACGATTCGGCCTTTCACCACAATTATCTTCTTCAGAGGCTTGTCCTCCATCCATTTCATTACCGTAGCATCTTGAAGCACAAGGGCTTCAATTTCAGCTACTGGAGTTTCAATGGGTAATTCCATCATCAGGCGGGTTTTGCCATTGATAGAAATGGGATAATTGAAGGTGTTTTCGGTGAGGTATGAGGCTTCGAACGCAGGCCACTCTGCGGTGTGTATGCTGCTGTTGTGTCCCAGTTGATGCCAGAGTTCTTCGGTAATGTGAGGTGCAAAGGGTGCGAGGAGGACCAACAAGGGTTCAAGAACAGTTTGTTTTTTACAGCCCAAGCTACCCAATTCATTGGTAGCTACCATAAATGCGGACACGCTGGTATTGAAACTCATGTTTTCAATATCCTGAGTCACTTTTTTAATGGTTTTATGAAGGATTTTTAGCTCCTCAGGCGTGGCAGCATCTTGCGTTACTGCCCAGTTTTCATCTTGGTGAAACAGGCGCCAAAATTTGCCCAAAAAGCGGCTCACACCTTCAATACCGTGGGTGTTCCATGGTTTGCTATCTGTAAGTGGTCCGAGGAACATTTCATACAGACGCAGGGTGTCGGCGCCATAATCGCGAATTACGTCATCAGGATTCACCACATTGCCCCAGCGTTTGCTCATTTTTTGGCCGTCTTCACCGCCAATCATGCCTTGGTTCACCAGTTTTTTGAAAGGTTCATCAAAGCCAAGGTATCCAAGGTCAAAAAGGAATTTGGTCCAGAAACGGCTGTAGAGCAGATGGCCTGTGGCGTGTTCACTGCCACCCACATAAAGGTCTACTTGGTTCCAATAGTGTAAGGCTTCGGTCCCTGCAAAGGCACGGGTATTGTTCGGATCCATATAGCGCAGGAAGTACCAGCTGCTGCCCGCCCATCCCGGCATGGTATCTGTTTCGCGTCTTCCTTGCGGCGTATTTACCCAATCCTGAACTGCAGCCAAGGGGCTTTCACCTGTTCCTGTGGGTTTGTAGCTTTCTACTTTTGGTAGTTCCACGGGCAACTCATGTGCCAAGGCGGGAATGCCATTTTGATCATAAATTATAGGGAAAGGTTCTCCCCAGTAGCGTTGGCGACCAAAACCGGCTTCACGAAGTTTAAAATTCACCTTGCGCATGCCCAAGCCACGTTGTTCAAGGGTTTGTATTGCTTTTTGAATGGCATCTTTTACAGACAGGCCATTGAGGAAATCGCTGTTGATGCAGGCGCCTTCCTTAGCAGAAAAGGCTTCTTTCAGCGGCAACTCTATAGTGCCATCTTGGGGCTGAATAACCGGGATAATTGGCAGTTGAAAGGCAGTTGCAAATTCAAAATCGCGGTCATCATGTGCGGGAACGGCCATAAGAGCACCTGTTCCATAACCGGCCAACACATAATCACTTACCCATATCGGAATTGATTTTCCCGTCAGCGGATTATTGGCATATGCACCTGTAAACACACCTGTTTTTTTGGTGTCAGCCATGCGGTCGATTTCACTGCGGTTTTTGGCCGCGTTGGCATACTCCACAACTTGGGCTTGTTGCGCTGTAGCGCACAAATTTTCCAGGCCTTCATATTCGGGTGCGAGCACCAAAAAGGTAGCACCAAAAATTGTGTCGGGTCGGGTGGTGAAAACTTCAACAACATGCTCGGTATTTTCAATGCCAAATTGGATTTGTGCACCTACGCTTTTGCCAATCCAGTTGCGTTGAATTTCCTTAATACTATCCGACCAATCGATGGTATCGAGGCCTTGAATCAGTCTATCAGCATAGGCTGTAATGCGCAAGGCCCATTGTTTCATTTTTTTGCGCACAACGGGGTAACCGCCGCGTTCGCTAAGCCCATTTACCACTTCTTCATTGGCCAGCACGGTGCCCAATTCCGCACACCAGTTTACGGTAGTTTCATTGACAAAGGCCAAGCGGTATTGATTCAGAATTTCATGCTGCGCTGCGGCAGTCATGTTGTTCCAATCGGCCGCAGTAAACTCAGTAACTGCGCTGCATGCCGCATCAAGGCCTGTGTTCCCCTGTTGTTTAAAATGCGCAATGAGCTCAGCGATGGGGCGTGCTTTATTGGCGGTATTGTCATACCAATGGGTGAAAAACAGTCCAAAAATCCATTGGGTCCATTTGTAATATCCTGGATCAGAGGTGCGCACTTCCCGGGTCCAGTCGTAGCTGAATCCCATGATATCGAGTTGGCGGCGGAAGGTGGCGATATTGTTTTCCGTGGTAATAACAGGGTGCTGGCCCGTTTGTATGGCGTATTGCTCAGCTGGCAGACCGAAGGCGTCGTAGCCCATAGGGTGCAGCACATTGTGGCCTGTGAGACGCTTGTAACGGCTTACAATATCGCTGGCGATATATCCAAGCGGATGTCCCACGTGCAATCCAGCCCCGGAGGGATAAGGGAACATATCCAATGCATAAAACTTCGGTTTTGAAGTATCAATGCGCACTTGGTACAGTTGGGTGTTCACCCAGTGTTGTTGCCATTCTTTTTCAATGCGTTCAAAGTCGTAGCGTGACATATAGGCCAATTAAGCCGCGAAAATAGGCAATTCTTGTGGCTTAATCAGAGGCGAGGGGCGCTGCTTTCAGGACTTTAGGCAGAATTTACGTAGTCTCAGATATTATGTTCGTACCTTTGCAGCTTTCCATGGCCGATTCGAATTTCATAGATTACGTAAAAATATTCTGCCGCAGTGGCAAAGGTGGCGCAGGTAGCAGGCATTTTAACCGTACCAAAATGAATCCACGTGGCGGTCCAGATGGCGGTGATGGTGGCAAAGGTGGCGATATTGTATTGCGCGGCAATCCACAAATGTGGACCTTGTTGCACTTGAAATACCGCAAGCACATTTTTGCAGAAGATGGTGTGGGCGGTAGTGAAAACACAAGTACCGGTCGCAGTGGAGAAAGCGTTGTGTTAGAAGTGCCTTTGGGAACGGTAGCCCGCGACGCGGAAACCGGTGAGTATATTTTTGAAATTACTGAAGAAGGAGAACAAAAAGTATTGATTCCAGGGGGTCGAGGTGGCTTAGGAAACAAGCATTTTGCAACTCCGATTAACCAAGCTCCGGACTATGCGCAGCCAGGCGAACCCTGCCAAGAGAAATGGATAATTTTAGAATTAAAAATTCTCGCAGATGTGGGCTTGGTAGGTTTTCCAAATGCGGGTAAAAGCACCTTGCTTAGCGTGGTGAGTGCGGCCAAGCCTGAAATTGCCAATTATCCATTTACCACCTTGGTGCCCAATTTGGGCGTAGTGCCTTACAGAGACCATAGGAGTTTTGTAATGGCGGATATACCCGGAATTATTGAAGGGGCGCACGAAGGCCGGGGCCTAGGCCACAGATTTTTGAGGCACATTGAGAGAAACTCGGTATTGTTATTTTTGATTCCAGCGGATAGTGAAAATCACCTTAAGGAATATAATATTTTGCTGAATGAATTGGAGCAATTCAACCCTGAATTGTTGCAAAAGCAGCGACTCATAGGCATAAGCAAAAGCGACATGCTCGATCAAGAGTTAGAAACCGCAATACGGGCGGAGTTCCCTAAGGATTTGCAGATCCATTTCTTTTCCGCTGTTGCGCAAAAAGGCATCACAGAATTGAAAGATATCTTGTGGAATGCTGTGAATTCGCAAGAATAATACGCAGGTATTTTTCCTCGAATACATTGTATATTTCACCGTATTTCAAATCGGATTTCAGTTTTTTTATTAATTTGCGAATATGGGTGTGGAGCTAAAGCACAAAGGAGTGGTAGTGCCAGCATGGCTTACCGATGCTTTGTTGCTATTGGGCTGTGCCTTACTCATTTACATGCCCTTATTTTCTGGCACTTCCAGCATGAAATGGGATGCTACAGACATTTATTTGCCTTGGAAATGTTTTATAAGTGAATGTTTGCGGGCTGGTGAATTTCCGCTGTGGAATCCCTACATCAACCTTGGATTTAAACAATATGGTGATCCGGGAACCTGGTATCCCCTAAGTCAATTTATAGGGATTCTTAGGCCCTACGACCTTTATTCGTTGCACGCGGAATTCGTACTGCATATTTTCATTGCCGGTATGGGCGCACGTGCCTTGGGCTTGAATTTAGACTTGCACCGAAAAGCGGCCTTATTGTTGGCCATTTCCTATATGTTTTCGGGTTTTATGCTGAGTAATGCCCAGCATATTGGTTGGATTATTTCTGCCGCATGGCTGCCTTTTGTGCTGGTGCAAGCCCGGAATATTTTGCGCTTTGGTGGAATATTTAATTCCATGCGTTTAGGGCTGCTGTGTTTTCTCATGTTCACGGGCGGGTATCCAGGAATATTTGTTGTTACCTGTTATTTTCTGCTATTTATGGGTGTATTGTATTGCTTTAGACAATATAAGGCGAAGTCATGGGCAGGGGTGTGGCATTTGTTAGGGTATTCTTTACTGGCGGCTTTGTGTTTTACGGTGTTCTCTATTGGACCCATTTATAGTTTACATGAATTAAGTCAGTATATCACTCGGCAAGGGGGTTTAAGTCTCAGCGATTCGTTGGTGGGCTCCTTTATGCCCAAGGCAATGATTTCCCTGTTGGCTCCCTATGCCGTAAGTGTGCATGATTTCGGTTTTTGGGGCGAGGACTTTTCCATGCTCAATATTTACATAGGTGCTTTTTCCTTAGTATTAATCAGCATCGGTATTTATCATCCTCAGTATCGCACACCCCGATTTCGCAAT
Organism: Flavobacteriales bacterium; assembly: GCA_040376005.1. Taxonomy (GTDB): domain Bacteria; phylum Bacteroidota; class Bacteroidia; order NS11-12g; family UBA955; genus JAGXTF01. Next base: position 12,212 of record JBEIRK010000010.1, on the reverse strand, counting down.
TATGTGCTCATTTCAGTGGTGTTTTTGCTCGCTTCTATGGGAATCCATTCTCCTATCAGGTCATGGCTGTACGAGATATTGCCATTTATGAATCAGTTTCGATTCCCGGCGTTGTTTCGCTTGTTTTTTATATTCTTTTCATTGCTGGCCGCTAGCGCGGTTTTTAGCAGAATTATTGCTCGGACGGATTCGATGTATAGGTTTAGAATTATTTTCATTTCTTGGTTGGTTTTTTATTTCATATTGTCCGCTTCGTATCTTTTTCTAGGACAGGATAAAGTGGATCAGAGGGCTGCTATCCAACTATTTATCGTGGACTTAGGGTTTGCTGTGTATTTTTATTTTGCTTGGAAATACAAAGACCAATTAGAGTTGGGATATCGTGCAGTGCTGGTTTTTGTAGTTTGTAACTTGTTTCTTGCCACTGGCATGAACTTTTATGCTACCATCGCGGATGATACCTGTCCAGTACCTTCAAATGCGGTGCTGATTCAACACGACAGGGTATATGATAAGCCATCAACTGAGATCGCCATGCGCTATCAGAATGATTCTGCGTTTGATGCCTCTGTTCCCTACCTATGGAAATCACAAGGTGTGTATTTAAAGCGCCCAGCCACGGATGGGTATAATCCATACAGACTCAAGGCACATGACAGTTTAGAATATTATGGTTATTGGGATTCAATGTTGCAATTTCCGTGGGCTTATTTTACTCCAAATGCTAAAGGGTTAAACTCATTGCAAATTATGGAATTCAAGCCGGGATCCATGCGCATAGATGCGCGTGTAGAAGAGGCAACAGAACTGCGCTTGGCATGCAATTACGATGTGCATTGGCAGCTGCTGAATGGAGATAAACCTATGAAAATAAACACCTATTATCAATCCTTGATGTCGGTGAAATTGGAGCCAGGATGTTACAATTTACATTTTAGCTATAGGCCCAAGTGGTTTCTGCTATTCATGTATGTCAATTGGTTTTTACTGGGATTTGGTTGTGTGGTATTGGCAATAGATTCATTATTTCGAAAAAGATTGGAGAAACAATAAATGCAGGAATTTAGTCGTGGTTTTGTAGTGCCATTTAAAGCTTTTGGATTCATATTTAAACATAGATTGGCTGCTTGGTATTTGGTGCCCATTGGCATTTGGATTGTACTCATTTTTGGCACTACCTTCAGCTTGGCGTCTTGGCTTTCGCCCTATGTGGAGCAATGGTTGTCGGATGCTTTGGGATCTGCCAAATTGCCTGAGGAATCCTTCTGGACTGCGGCTAAAAGTTGGTTACAAACGGGCATACAATTCGCATCTGCATGGGTATTGCGTGTGCTGATATGGATCGCCCTAGGGAGGGTCATGAAGTATGTAATCCTTATTTTAATGTCTCCCTTGCTGGCCTGGATTTCTGAGGTGACCGAAGAAAAACTTACGGGGAAGGAATATCCATTTGATTTGATGCAATTGTTATCGGATGCATGGCGGGGAGTTCTTATTACCCTGCGCAATTTGTTCTTAGAATTGCTGCTCACCGCGGCGGCGGGCATAGTCGCTTTTATGTTTCCTCCAGCAGCTGCGTTAACCGTTCCTTTTTTGTTTTTGGTAAACAGTTATTTCATGGGTTTTAGCATGTTTGATTACTATACCGAGAGACAACGTTTGAATATATCAGAGAGTGTGACCTACATGCGCCGCAATCGCTGGTGCGTGACTGGCTTGGGCGTGGGATTTAACCTTATATCACTCATACCCATTTTGGATTGGGTAGTAGCACCCATAAATGGCGCTGTAGGCGCGGTATTGTGTGTGCATGAAGCCGCTGAAAACAAAGATAACATGGCATGACAGCAGTATGACACAGATGTTCGGTCTGATATTTGTATTTTTGCAGATTGTAAGACTATGCAGTGTTTTAAACTCAAAACCGTATTATTAGCGCTAACCCTCGTATTTGCTGGGGTTACACAGGCTCAGTTGGATCGTGATGTGGTGTTTACCTACCAAGGCAATTCTGTAAGTTCTGAGGAATTCATCTATCAGTATCTTAAGAATAAACGTCCGGGCGATTCAAGTATCACAGAATCTGACATCCGCAACTATTTGGATTTGTACGTAAAGTTCAAGTTGAAATACCAAGATGCCCGCGATGCAAACTTGGATACCTTGCCGGATTATATCACCGAATTGGGCCGCTACCGAAGCAGCCTCGCCCGCAACTATCTCTTCGACAAGGAAGTTACCGAAGACCTAATTCATGAGGCATACGACCGCATGAAGTGGGAGGTGCGCGCTGCGCATATTTTGGTTTTTGTAGATGCCAATGCTACGCCCGCAGACAGTTTGGTAGCCTATAACAAGATTATGGCGGCGTACAATGCCATCCAAGCAGGATCTTCTTCTTTTGAAGACCAAGTGAATGCAGTAAGCGAAGACCAAAGCAGTAAAGTGAACGGTGGCGATTTGGGCTTTTTCACTGCCATGCAATTGGTTTATTCGTTCGAGAATGAAGCGTATAACACAGCAGTAGGTGGCGTAAGCAAGGTGTTCCGCACCCAGTTTGGCTACCATATTGTAAAAGTACTTGATAAGCGCCCCAATCCAGGAGAGATAAAAATTCGCCACATCATGCTTCGTGTAGGTCACAAGCCAGAGGCTACCGAAGAAGCAGTGCGCAAGAATATTCAAGATATCTACGCATCCATTCAAAAAGGGGAAAGTGCCTTTGACAAAATGGCCCGCAGCTACAGTGAAGACTTCAACACCAAATACGAAGGCGGTCTTACCAATTATTTTTCAGCCAACCAGCATGTAGGCGATTTGGATATGCAAAACTGGGCAGACATGGCTTTTGCCTTGCAAAAAGACAATGATGTATCTCAGCCCTTCCGCACCAAAAAAGGATGGCACATTGTGCAGCGGGTTCAGATTCGTCCGATCGGTACTTTCGACCAAATGCGAAGCAGTTTGTTGAAGAAAATCAGAGAAGACCAGCGTTCACAAAAATCTATTGATGCTTTGGTAGCAAAGGTAAAGGCGGAGAGTAATTACAGCTTTGTAGAAGCTTCATTTCAGGATTTACTCAGCAGCCTAGATAGCAATTTTAGATTGGGCCGTTTCAGAAAAGAGAACCTGCCTAAGTATGCGCCAACGGTGAAGCCAGCGAAGCCTGTGCACGGCAATGTGTTTAATGCACCTATGATTACAGGTGTTCCCCTGATTGAGCAAGAAATCATGCGCATTGGCAACGAGCCATTGACCGTAGGTGATTTTGCAGATTATATTGAAAACAAAACCACTCCTGTTAGCGGCAGCAACGAAGTGGCACTCAGAAACCTTTACAACATGTGGAGTTCTGAAATGTGTGTGGCGTATCAAGACAGACATTTGCCAGAAAAGTCACCTGAGTTTAAATACATTTACCAGGAATTTGCAGAAGGTATACTCATGTTCAACCGCAAGAAAATTGTGGTTTGGGACGTAGCCAATACAGATACTGCAGGTTTAGAGAAGTTTTTTGGTCAGCACAGAGAAGAATACCGCTGGACCGACCGCTATGCAGCAGACTTTTATTTCTGTGCCAACAAAGACCTGATGGGCAAAGTGGCCAAGCAGGTGAAGAAAGGGGTTCATCCGGATACTATACGCAATATGCACAACCGTGTTACTCCATTGAGTGTAGATTACAAAAAAGGCAAGTACGAGAAGAAGGACAGCTACTTGTTTGCAGATAAGGCGATGTTGGGCAAACTCTTTGCAAACCCAGCCAATCAAAAAGCAGGCAAGATTATTAAGTTGGGCCAATTCGGCGATGATTTTGTGGTGGTAAAGGTGAATGAATACATGCCCACACAATTGAAAACCTTGGCAGAAAGCAGAGGCCCTGTTACCGCCAGATATGAAGATTATTTGGAGGCACAGTGGGTGCAAGAGTTGCAGCAGCGCTATACCGTTCAGGTGAATGAAGCGGTAATGGCAGATGTTGTAAAAAGGCTCACCAAAAAGTAACATTTAAGAACCCTAGCAGTCATATATAAAATTTTGAAAAAGTCAGTATTGTTATTCGGCTTCATAGGCATGGCAGGTGTTGCGTTTTCGCAAGGCGAGGCCAAGCATGTGGATGGGATTATGGCTGTAGTAGGCGATAAGTATGTGCTTCGCAGTGATTTGGAAACGGAAAAGGCACAAATCCTAAGAATGGGTGGGGTAGCAGATACCCAAGCCTATGTATGTGCGATGTTTGAAAAGCTCATTGTGAAGCAAATGATGCTGAATCAGGCTGAGTTGGATAGTTTGCCCTTGGAAGAATCCAGAATCGAGGCAGAGATTGAGAACAGACTGCGTTATTTCCAGCAGCAGGCAGGCAGTCAGGAAGAGCTTGAAAGGTATTTGGGCAAAACTGTAGCTGAATATAAGGAAGAGATCCGTCCTAAAATGCGTGAGCAATTGCTCATTCAGGAAATGGAACAAAAACTTACCGCTTCTGTAAAAATCAGTCCGCAGGAAGTGCGCGAGTATTTCATGAAAATTCCGAAGGACAGCATACCGGTGATTCCAGCGGAAGTAGAAGTGGCCCAGTTGATTATTGAAGTGCCCATTTCGCAAGAATCCAAGGATTTTGCACGGGAACAATTGGAAAAATTGCGCGCACGTATTGTGAAGGGTGAGAGCTTTGAAAAGCTTGCACGCATCTATTCAGAAGATCCAGGCAGCGGGAAAATGGGCGGTCTCTTGCCCGAATTTGGACGCGGAGAAATGGTGCCTGAATTTGAACGTATGGCATTCAAATTAAAGCAAGACAGCTTGAGCCCTGTATTTGAAAGCAGTTTCGGTTACCATGTCATGCAAATGATACAGCGCAAGGGCGAAAGGGTTATTGTAAAGCATATTCTTATTCGTCCGCAAAGCACTTCTTCTGATTTGGGCGAAGCAGCAGCACGTGCCGATAGTATTTATAAAGAATTGAAGGCAGGAAATATGAAGTGGTGCGATGCGGTAAAACGCTATCAGAATGACAATTTTGGTGATCGTGGAAACTGCGGTTTCTTGAAAGATGAGACTACGGGAAGCCAGAAAATTATATTTGAAACCTTGCCTACAGAAGTGAAATTATTGGTGGAGAAAATGGCTGTAGGTGCCTACTCACAGCCGCGTATCACCGCGAGCCAAGACGGTACGCAGGTGTTTCGTATTTTCTATTTGAAAGACTTTATCGCGCCTCACGAAGCCAGCTTGACTCAGGACTATGGAAGAATCCAGGTGGAAGCAGAAGCTTCCAAAAAGCAAGAAGTGGTAGAAGCCTGGGTGGAGGGAGCCCGCAAGCGCATGTACATACGCTTTATGACCGAATTTTACTTGTGTCCTGACTTACAAACTTGGGAGAATCGCAACTAATGGACGAGAAAGAAATAGCGGCGTCCTTTGCGCCCTCTGTGCAGCGTTTGCGTGCAGAGATAGGCAAGGTTATCGTAGGCCAAGATGAGGTCGTAGATGCCGTGCTTACGGCTATTTTCTGCAATGGTCATGCCTTGTTGGTAGGCGTGCCCGGATTGGCAAAAACGCTGTTGGTGCGCACCATTGCTGAGTCCTTGGATTTGAGCTTTAGCCGCATACAGTTTACACCCGATCTGATGCCATCGGATATTACCGGTACCGAAATATTGGGTGAAGACCGCAAGTTTAAGTTCTTGAAAGGTCCCGTATTTGCCAATATCGTATTGGCTGATGAGATTAACCGTACACCGCCAAAAACACAGGCCGCATTGCTTGAAGCCATGCAAGAGAAAAGCGTTACTGCTGCCGGTGTTAACCATGCATTGCCTGAGCCTTTCTTCGTATTGGCTACGCAAAACCCTATAGAACAAGAAGGTACCTATCCATTGCCAGAAGCGCAGTTGGACCGTTTTATGTTCAATATTGTGCTGGATTATCCCTCATTTACTGAGGAAATCAATATTTTAAAGACCACCACTGGCGAAGGTATGGCGAAGGTATCGCAAGTGCTTACTGCACCTGAAATACGCCAATACCAGCAAATCTTGCGCAAGGTTCCTGTAACGGACAATGTGTTTGAATACGCTGTGGGATTGGTACAGCGCACACGCCCGGGTACCGCTGGCGCCCATGCTGCTGTGAATGAGTTGGTAGGGTACGGTGCAGGCCCACGTGCGGGGCAGTTTTTGATTTTGGGTGCTAAGTATCACGCCTTGTCGCAAGGACGTTTCTCACCCGATATTGAAGATGTGCGCGCCGTAGCGGCCAATGTGCTTAGACACCGGTTGGTGCGCAATTACAAGGCAGAAGCAGAAGGCATTTCTGCGGATGAAATTGTAAAACGAATCCTGTAATCACTTCTTTTCTACACAACCCACCACACTGCATATAGGGCAGTCGTTGGCATTGTGGCCGCGTGCAGGGCAATACTTGCGCCCAAAAAAGATAATTTGCAAATGCAGCTTGTTCCAAGTGTCTTTCGGGAACAGTTTTTTGAGGTCCTTTTCTGTTGTTTCCACGTTTTTGCCGTTGGTTAATTTCCAACGGGTTGCCAAACGGTGGATGTGTGTGTCCACCGGAAATGCGGGATGCCCAAAGGCTTGACTCATAACCACACTGGCCGTTTTATGCCCCACGCCTGGTAGTTTTTCAAGTTCTTCAAAGCTTTCGGGTACTTGGCCTGCATGTTCATCCAATAGAATGTGCGATAGCCCAGCAATGGCCTTGCTCTTGGCAGGACTCAAGCCACAAGGTTTGATGATTTCGCGTATTTCTTCCACCGAGAGCTTGATCATGTCTTGGGGTGTGTCTGCCCGGGCAAATAAGGCTGGGGTAATTTGATTTACCCTCTCATCCGTGCATTGGGCGGAGAGGAGCACCGCAATCAGCAGTGTATAAGGACTGTAGTGGTCCAGTGGAATTGGTGTTTCAGGGAACAGGACTTCCAGTTTTTCCTGAATAAATGCGGCTTTTTCTTTCTTTGTCATTAAAAAAGGAAGTAAGATGGGGCAGGAGAGATAAGTCCGAGTTCTTGTGCCAGTTCTAAACACAGTGTTTCACTGAGCTCTTTGCCCAAAAATGGATCCAAATTGGGGGCGAAATCTGTATTTTCTGCTTGGAGTTGCACCTGCAAGTCCACAATTTCCTGCTTTTGAATGCGCGCCGAAATTGTCGCTTTCCCATGGGCAGTGGCGATGTCTTTTACTACGGTATACGCAGGGCTATACCCTATGTACCAGGTTGGATTGGCGTATTTTTCTTCGCGCAGTTTGGCAATGGTATTTTGCTCCATCTCAGAAAATACATACCTGTTGGTATGGTGCTTTTTTTCGAAGAAATGGACCAATTGCTCCAGAAATTCATCTGCAGACCAGTCGGGTTTGACTTCTTGGATGCGGATGACCTCACTGCGATTGGATTTTACCGCTTTGTCGGCATAAGTCCCTTCGCTGTGCAAGGCATGATGTAAAAATTCAGTATTTGAGGAGAAGAGCAAGGTGCCGTGGTGCAGCACACGCTTTTTCTTTTGCAATACATGTTCCGCATTGCCGCTGATTTTCTTGCCATTCAGCAGCAGGTCATTGCGGCTGCTGTAGGTGGTTTCAATGCCAAAATGGGACAGGGCCTCGCGTATGGGTTCCAAAAACCTACGATAGTCAACCGCGTATTGCAGCCCTTGGGGAACGGATTGAATAAAGGTAAAGTTAATGTTGCCTGGGTCGTGGTAGACCGTGCCACCGCCACTAAGCCTACGCGCAATGTCAATATCTTGACTGCGGCAAAATCCGTAATTCACTTCAGCGCATAGGTTTTGGTGTTTCCCGCATACTACGGCATGTCTGCTGCGCCAAAACATAAGAACCGGTGCATCCCACTCGTGCAGTAGGTAATCTTCTGCAGCGAGGTGGCTGTATACGTCGGTATGTTCTGGGGCAATCAGTATCAAGATTCAGGCTGAGAATTAAGGACCTTGCGACGCAACACAAAGTTCTTACCCAAGTATACCTTGCGCACCAATTCGTCTTCTGCAAGCTCTTCTGCCGTGCCTTGTTTGAGCAACTTGCCTTCAAATAGCAAATAGGCGCGGTCTGTGATGCTCAATGTTTCTTGTACGTTGTGATCGGTAATCAAGATGCCGATATTCTTTTCTTTTAGCTTAGACACAATGCCTTGAATGTCTTCTACAGCAATAGGATCTACACCAGCAAAAGGTTCATCTAGAAGGATGAATTTTGGGTCTGTAGCCAAGGCGCGTGCAATCTCAGTGCGGCGGCGTTCGCCTCCACTGAGCACCTTTCCTAAATTTTTGCGCACGCGGTTCAGGCCAAATTCGTCTAAGAGAAATTCAAGCTTGTCTGCCTGTTCCGCCTTGCTAAGGGTGGTGGTTTGCAAAATGGCGAGGATATTGTCTTCCACACTGAGTTCGCGAAACACAGATGCCTCTTGTGGCAAATAGCCAACGCCCAACTGCGCCCGCTTATACATCGGCAGACGGGTAATGTTGGCATCGTCTAGATAAATCTTGCCCTCATCCGGACGCACCAATCCTACACACATGTAGAAGGTGGTGGTTTTGCCAGCACCATTGGGTCCGAGCAGTCCTACAATCTCTCCCTGGTTTACAAAAACAGAGACATCATTTACAACTTTTTTGGAGCCGTATTGCTTGAGCAGATTTTCCGAACGCAGTTGCATTATGCAAAAATACAGCAGTTTGACACTCAGCCCCCACTTTTGCTCCCCAAAAATCAGAAATCCAACGGAAAAGCAGGCAAATAACTCAGTGAAATCGCTAAACTTGTAGCCCTTAATGTCGAAAACGAGGATATGCCATATTAGTTCCGTTCATGTAGCACTCGATACCCGACTGTTTTACCGTTTTTGCCTGTCTTCCTTGCTACACTATGATGTAAGTCTTATTGCGGTGCACCCGCAGGAGGAAGTGCGCCAAGGGGTGAAGATTATTCCGTTTCGCAGGTTTAAAAATAAAATTCTTAGGGTATTGGTTACTTGGCTTATCATGTTTTTCAAAGCCATGAAAGAACGCGCAAACATCTACCATGTGCATGACCCAGAACTGATTCCTTGTGCCTTATTGCTTAAATTATTGGGTAAAAAAGTAGTGTTTGATTTGCATGAAAATGTTGCTGAAGATATTTTCGATAAACCTTGGATTTCTCATAAAAAATTGTTATATTCTTTTTTCGCGTTTTTTGAAGGTATTGCCATTAAATTCTTATTCCTTTTCTTGGCAGAAAAATCATACGAAGAACGCTACAAGAAAAAGGGTGCACGCTATGAAATCGTGATGAATTACCACGACCCTGAGTTTTTTAAAAATTACTGCCAAACCCAGCGTCAAGGCAATCGAATATTCTACATTGGGATCTTACTTGAAAGCAGGGGATTGCTTGAAATTGCAGAGGCTATTTATATATTAAAAATGCGTGGCAATCACGTGTATTTTGATGTGGTAGGGGAGTTGTATACCGACCTGGCAGAGAAGCTGCACCAATTGCCATTTTACAGTGCAATAAAGGACCAAATCGTATTTCACGGGCGCATGTCCTTAGAGGATGGATATGAAATTAGCAGACATGCCGCAATAGGCATGTGCATTATTCACCCTATGAAAAATAGTGTAGGATCTTATCCTACCAAAATGTTTGAATATATGGCCATTGGTTTGCCACAAATAACCTCCCAGTTCGAACTGTATAAATCGGTAGTGGAGGCACATGGCTGCGGTATTTGTGTAGATCCAATGCAGCCCGAAGCCATAGCTGAAGCCATCGATAGCCTCTTGGGAAATGCAGCGCTGAGTGAGGAAATGGCCATGCGCGGGGTGCATGCATCTACGCAGTATACTTGGGACAGTCAGTTTGCAAAAGCCTTGGCTGTTTACAAGTCCTTGTAATGCTAGAAAATAAAAAAAACCGAAATTGATGCGTCTTCAATTCCGGCCTTCCAAAACCCAAATAATTGGGAGAAACTATGAAAAAAACTTACTCTCTAACCCGGTGGGTGCAATCCCTTTGTGCCGTGTTTATATAGTATAATACCGCCTTGATGAAAAAGGTAAACGGTGGGGTGAAGTTTTTTCAAATTAAAATTGTAGTTGTATAGAAGCCATGATATTCCTTGTGGCAGTAGGGAATAGGAATACCTCGCGGGTAAGGCTGGGCTTGCCGTAGAAGTACTCATAGGTATATCCGTTGTTGTATACCCTGCTGTTAAAGAGGTTTTGAACCTGCAGTTTGAAGGTGAGTTGTGACTTGGCCAAGCTAATTTGCTTTTGCACCACACATTCCGAAAGGTAAAAAGCGTTGAGTGCCTTGTCTTCATTGCCTGTGTTGTCCAAATACTGTTTGCCCGTGTATTTGTGGTTCCATGTGATAGACCAGTTGCGGCCGGGCAACCAGGTAATCATGGCAGCGGCAATTACGGAGGGAGAGAAACTCAATGGCACACGGTCTAGGGTGTCATACACCACGCTGTAGTCGGCATAGTCGGTGGTTTCTGTCACCAATTGTTGGATTTGGTTTCTGCTGACGGTAGCGTTTGCCGCCAATTGCCAATGCTCACTGGGGCGCCATGCTGCCTCGGCTTCAATTCCCATGCGTTGGCTGCGGTCCACATTCATGCGAATGGGGTTGCCCACATCATTTACTGCGCCCGTCATTACCAATTGGTTGTGGTAATCCATGAGGTAATAATTTACAGAAACCAAGTGGTTTTTGTTATGAAACTGCCAGCCCAATTCAACGTTGAGCATAGACTCTGGAAGCGGTTGAGAAGCTCCTGGTCTGTCGGTAAAATCACCGCGCGAGGGTTCTTTGTGTATCAGGCCTGCAGAGCCATAGACTTTGCTGGTATTGCGCTGGTATACCCAACCCAATTTTTGGTTATAAAAGGTGTAATTCCCAACGAAATTTACCGGGCGCAAATCGTTGTCGAAACCTCGACCTCTATGGTATACACGGCGCAATTGTCCATCAGCAGTAATAGACAAGCCGCGCACAATATCGCGGTCTATTTTTAAGAAAATATTGCCATCATATTTGTCACCAATGGCGTCGTAATAATGGGCCAAATGTCCGGCAGCAGGTGCAAAACGCGCCCATACAATTTCACCAAAGTGATTGCCATAATATTGGCTGTAGCCGCCGCCACCGGCAATGCGCCATGCTCCTGCTTCCGCAATGACATTGGCAATAATACCATTGAGTGTATTGTCTAGCCACCTGCGACGAATGATGTCGGTTCGGGTAAAGGTATCTACAGAATTTACATAATTAGGCAAACCGTAATTGGATAATTTATCCTGATATTTAAATTGCTCAAAATAGCCAGCACCCAAGGTGTTGTAATAGGTAATATTTAACGAACTGCGCTTTGACAGTTTTGTGTTAAAATAAATATGGGTGTGTTTTTGGCTGTAATTATCCGTCTCATTTCTATACGTGTAATAGTTGTATCTATTGGGGTCAGAGGAGAATAAATTCACCGAATCATCATAGGTTTTATACAGCGTACCTGCATTTCTGAAATAGTGGTTTTTTAATGCGCTGTCATTGCCTTCTGCTTTTTCACGCGGTATGCCATTCCATGCTTGATAGGTTTTTTCATTGCCTGCAAAATGCACTATTTTTATAGAACCTTTTTTCCCGAAATACCCTGCACTTACATAATAGCTGCTGAGTTGGGTAGCGGCACGGTCAATAAATCCATCGCTGGCAATATTGGAAATGCGCAAGTCCATGGTCCAGTGCTTGTTGAGTAAACCGGTACCTGCGGCGAGGGTAGTTTTGCGAGTGTTGAAGCTGCCATAGCTTTGGTTTACCAAACCATAGGGCTTAAAGGATGCGGCAGTTTGGATATTGACATTGGCACCAAAGGCACCTGCACCAGACACGCTGCTACCTGCGCCGCGCTGTATTTCTACCGACTCCACAGAAGAGGCCAAGTCGGGCATGTTTACCCAATAGGTACTTTGGCTTTCAGCATCGTTAATTGGAACTCCGTTTATGGTGATATTGGTGCGGCTGGCATCGCTGCCTCGCACCCGGATGCCGGTGTAACCCACGCCATTGCCCGCATCGGTGGTTACTGTAACCGAGGGCATGTATTGTAGCAGAATGGGCAGGTCTTGGGCGGTATTGCGGTTGGCCAATTGGTCTTTTGTAATACTGCTTATGGTAAAGGGGCCCCGGCTTCCATTG
>JBEIRK010000176.1:0-4147 GCA_040376005.1 Flavobacteriales bacterium | reverse complement strand
GACCTATCGCAGTCGTGGGTGCTGCAGGGGAAGATTTTTCTGCCCTGCTGTCCGCTGCGCCTGCGCCTTCAGCCCCAGCACAAGAAGCGCCAGCCTCCACTGTTGAAGTTGCCGCGCCTGTAGTTGCTGCAACTCCTGCTGCACCCGTTGTAACTGTGGATTCTGACGAACGCCTTAAAGCCTCTCCTTTGGCTAAAAAATTAGCAGAAGATAAGGGCTTGGATATCCGTCAAATTGCAGGTTCAGGTGAAAATGGTAGAATTGTGAAACGCGATGTTGAGAATTTCTCAGCACCTGCGGCAGTTACACAAAGTGCAGCTCCTGTAGTCCAAGTGCTCGGACAAGAAAGTTATGAAGAAGTAGCGGTGTCGCAAATGCGCAAAACCATTGCAGCCCGCCTTAGCGAAAGTAAGTTTACTGCACCCCATTTCTACCTTACCATTGAGATACTTATGGATAAGGCAGTGGCAGCGCGTGAGCAAATGAATGCAATTAGTCCTGTAAAAATCAGTGTGAATGACTTGGTGGTTAAAGCAGCAGCCGTTGCATTGACCAAGCATCCAAAAGTGAACAGCAGCTGGTTGGGTACCAAGATCAGATACAACCATCACGTGCATGTTGGCGTTGCCATGGCTGTAGAAGATGGTTTGTTGGTGCCTGTGGTGCGTTTTGCCAATCAGAAGAGCCTAAGCCAAATTAGCGCTGAGGTAAAAGACTACGGCAAAAAGGCAAAAGAGAAAAAACTTCAACCCCAAGATTGGTCAGGTAACACCTTCACCATCTCGAATTTGGGTATGTATGGTATAGAAGAGTTTACTGCGATTATCAATCCTCCAGATGCATGCATTATGGCTGTGGGAACAGTGAAAGACAGCGTAGGTGTGGTAAATGGAGAAGTAAAACCTGTGAAAACCATGAAAGTAACCTTGAGTTGCGATCACCGTGTAGTGGATGGTACCATGGGTGCAGACTTCTTGAAAACCTTCAAAGAACTTCTTGAAGAGCCTGTAAAACTATTGGTGTAAGGACCACAATTACAGCATGCTGAAATGAATTGCTAGGGGATCTCGCCTGGTGTTTGTTGTAGCATAGTGCTGTATTTTAAAAAATGTCCACGATGCATATTAAATTTAACAACATCCGCGACCTTGCAGACGCGCGCTACGCTGCCGCAGCCATGGCCGAGTGGGTGGGCTTTACCGTGGGTAAGGCAGATTCACTTCCTGTTGGGAAAATTCAAGAAATACTGGGTTGGTGTTCCGGTCCTAAGTTGGTGTTGGAACCCGATGCATCTGTAACATGGGACATGTTGCAAGCCTACCTTTCTGTGTTGCCCGTAGATGGAATCGAATGCACGGAGCTCCAATTTCAAACTTGGGCAGAACAACCAGAGATGCAATCCCTAAGTATCATTTTGCTGGGAGAAAATAGCACTGGCTCAATTTCGCATAGTGCACAGCCCGCTGCTGCTGGAGTTGCGCACATTTGGAACATTACCGCAGCGCTTTCACAACCCGAAAAGGTAACAGATCAGCAACCCTTTGGAATCAGTGTAGATTGCACTGAGTCAGAGGAATTGATATCGAAGAATTTTGATACCTGGAATTACTTTTTCGAGTCCATTGGTGTGTTCTAGCACAATATTTGTTTATTTTGCAGAGATGAAAAAACTTGTTATTGCCCTAGCTGCAGCGGTTGTATTGAGTGCCACTGCTTGTTCAAACGACACTGCTTTTAGCGACACAGAAAAGAAAGCGCAAGACAGCACGGATGCAGTGCGTCAAGAGAGTGGTTTCGATGCCTTGGAAAATATGTCTAGCGACACCACTGCCGAGGCTTCTAGCGACACAGCTAAGAATTAAGCATGAAAGTTGCCGTAGTAGGTGCCACCGGATTGGTGGGTACCAAAATGTTGCAGGTGCTAGAAGAACGCCAGTTTCCGGTTACGGAGTTGATTCCAGTGGCTTCTGAGAGAAGCGTAGGTAAGGAAATCCAGTTTGCAGGTAAAGCCTATAAAATTGTATCCATGGCTGATGCCATTGCCATGAAACCTGCCATTGCCTTGTTTAGCGCTGGCGGAGACACAAGTAAGCAATTTGCGCCTGACTTTGCCGCTGTGGGTACTTATGTTATTGACAATAGCAGTGCTTGGCGCATGGAACCTGGGGTGCCGTTGGTTGTGCCAGAAGTAAATGCGGATGCGATTACCGCCAATGATCATATTATCGCCAATCCCAATTGCAGCACCATACAAATGGTAGTGGCTTTAAAGCCCTTACATGACAAATACCGTATCAAGCGCATTGTTGTCAGTACCTACCAAAGTATTACTGGAACAGGCCAGAAGGCTGTTGCACAAATGGCTGCGGAACGCGCAGGAACCGAAGTTTCTATGGTTTATCCGCACCGCATAGACCAGAATATACTTCCACATATTGATGTATTTCAAGACAATGGATACACCAAGGAAGAGATGAAAATGGTGAAAGAGACCAAGAAAATCATGGGCGATGAGGGCATTGCAGTAACAGCGACTACCGTGCGCGTGCCCACCATGGGCGGACACAGCGAGAGCATTAATGTAGAGTTTGAAAACGAATACGATTTGGATGCCTTGCGTGAATTATTGGAAGCAGCGCCGGGCGTAACCGTACAGGATGATGTGGCCAACAATATCTACCCTATGCCCTTGTGGAGTCATGATAAGGACGATGTGTTTGTAGGTCGTTTGCGTCGCGATGAGAGCCAAGCAAAGACATTAAACCTTTGGGTAGTAAGCGATAATTTGCGCAAAGGAGCTGCTACAAATGCGGTTCAAATTGCGGAAGTATTGCTGAAGAAGGGTTTGGTGGGGTAGAGGAATTTACGCAGTCGAACAACAATTTTTCACTTTGAATGTTATTCATCTAACTATGCAAGGTGAAGAAATCCAAGACAATCGCCCCTTATATTTAAAAGATGCCTTGTATCAGGGAGAACTGTCGCAAGCGCCCTATGCACTTACGGTATCCTCACCCAAGATAGAGCCTATAGACAAGCGCTTGTTAAAAGCCAATGCGCACGAGGCGATGCAGCACCAAGCCCAGCAGCAGATAGATATGCTGCGCAAGCAAGCTGAGCTGCTCATACGTCAAGCCAAAGCCATTGAAGACCGCTTGGCCTTAAGCCACGATATTTATAAAGCAGATGTGAATTTTGAACCTGTGATTCATGGGGTATACCACCTGTACCAGCGTGATAATGGTACACAGGTGCTAAGCATGGTTGCGCCTTATGAGTGGGGCGCCAGCTGTCCTTTAGGTATGTTTTTAAATACCGTGCGTCTTTTGGCCGATAAGACCTGGGAAATTCTAGCCTAACTTATTTTGATTCAAAGGCCTGAATGGCCTTTCTCACATTGCCATGGGCAAGGAGCAAGCTTTTTGCCTCCGCTTCTGGCAATCCTGTTTTTTCCATAACCATGCGTGTGCCGCGTTCAATAAGCTTGTGGTTGGTGAGTTGCATGTCTACCATTTTGTTGCCTTCCACTTTACCCATGCGAATCATTACAGCGGTGGTAATCATGTTCAACACCATTTTGGTTGCGGTGCCCGCCTTCATGCGTGTGCTTCCGGTAACAAATTCAGGTCCGGTAACCACCTCTACTGCCGCATCTGAAGCAGCGGCTATACTGCTATTGGGGTTGCAAACAACAGAACCTGCAGCAATTCCGAGTTGTTTACACTGTTGTAACGCACCAAGGACATAAGGGGTGCGACCGCTGGCAGAAATACCAACCACCACATCAGATGCATTTACCTCATGCGAAGCGAGGTCTTTAAATCCCTGTTCTGTATCGTCCTCTGCAAACTCCACTGCTTTGCGCATGGCGCCATCACCACCGGCCATAATGCCAATAACCAAGCCATGGGGAACGCCATAGGTAGGAGGGCATTCGCTGGCGTCTACTACGCCGAGGCGACCACTGGTGCCCGCACCAAGGTAGAACAGCCTTCCGCCGGCCTGTAATCTAGAATATACGAGTTCTGCAAGGGCAGTGATTTGCGGCAGCGCCTCTTGCACGGCAAATGCCACAGAGTGGTCTTCTTCATTCATGCCTTGCACCAGTTCAGCAATGCTGAGTTGGTGCAAATTGTGGCGGTCGTTG
>JBEIRK010000068.1:0-14376 GCA_040376005.1 Flavobacteriales bacterium | reverse complement strand
CAGGATTGCTTTTTGGTATTGCGCGGGATCAAGACCTTGCACATTCGTATGCAGCGGCACTGTGAAAATGGGGCAAAAATTGCGCATTGGTTAAGAAATCATCCTAAGGTGGATGTAGTGCATTGGCCAGGATTTGAAGACCATGCAGGACATGCCATTGCCAAGCGCCAAATGAAGGATTTTGGAGGCATGATGAGTTTCACCTTAAAGCAAGATAGCCTAGAATCTGCATTTACATTTTTGAGCAATACCAAACTGTTTAGCCTTGCAGAGAGTTTGGGAGGAGTAGAAAGTTTGGTGGGACACCCAGCCAGCATGACCCATGCTTCTATTCCAAAAGAACAGCGTATGCAAAGCGGATTGATGGATAGTTTAATTCGCCTTAGCGTGGGAATTGAACATGTTGACGACCTTATTGCAGACTTGGACGCTGCCCTGACGAAAGTCTAATGCGTTTGGCTGAAATCAAAAAAAAGCTCGATGCTTTAGAAGTAAAATACAATCGTGCGGAGTTCATAGCCCTGGATCCTATAAGTATTCCGCACCAATACCAGAAGTTGCAGGATATAGAAATTGCTGGACTTTTTGCTGCATTGCTCGCTTGGGGGCAAAGGAGCACCATTATCAATAATACCCAAAAGATAATGGATTTAATGGAAAGGGATCCACACCATTTTATTCTAAATCATTCACCAAAAGATAGGAAACGTTTTGAGCATTGGGTTCATCGCACTTTTCAGTTTGATGATTTGTTGTATTTTCTTGAGTTCTTACAATTTCATTATCGGCAACATGAGAGTCTTGAGTCGGCTTTTTGCAGTTCTGTTTCTATGGGTGACCTCACTATAGAAAATGGGCTCATACATTTTCATCAGTATTTCTTTTCCTTAGAGCATTTAAAACGCACAGAAAAACACCTACAAACACCCTTGAGAAAGTCGGCCTGTAAAAGATTAAACCTTTATTTACGATGGATGGTGCGCAGTGATGATCGAGGCGTAGATTTTGGATTGTGGAAGCAAATAAAGATGTCGCAGTTACTGTGTCCGTTGGATGTGCATGTGCAGCGTGCAGCCATAGTGACAGGACTACTTCAACGCAAACAAAGTGATTGGCTGGCTTGTTTAGAGCTTACCTCAAACTTGCGCAAAATGAGTCCTGAGGACCCTGTAAAGTATGATTATGCCTTGTTTGGCATGAGCTTGGAAAATCAATATTAAATAGGAAACGCAGCTTAAAAACCCTGTGGTGGATAACTCCGGTTTTACGCCACAATGACATGGATTAGTTTTGGAACACAATTTGAAAAACAACATATATAGATATGGCAGAAGTATTTACATCAGACAACTTTCAGGAGAAAGTGCTGAATTCAGACAAACCAGTATTGGTTGACTTTTGGGCAGAATGGTGCGGACCTTGCCGCATGATTGGACCTTTGGTAGAAGAAATGCATGGCGAATATGCAGGCAAAGCGGTAATAGGTAAATTGAATGTTGACGAGAACGGCGACATTGCTGCCAATTATGGTATTCGCAGCATCCCTACATTGCTCGTTTTCAAAGGCGGCGAGGTAGTAGACAAAATCGTTGGCGCTGTGCCAAAGAGCAACATTGCCTCTAAATTAGAAGCGCAATTTTAAGGAATTAAAACATCAAGGAAGCCGGCCTAGCCGGCTTTTTTTATGTAAATTTGCTAGTACTTCGGCTACGTTAGAGAAATCAATCACCCACTTGAAAAGCACCCATGCTGTTAAAAGAAATTGAGTCATATAAAAATCTAGAGATTTTGGCCAGACAAGTGGTTGAAGGGTTTATCACCGGACTGCATAAAAGTCCCTTTCATGGCTTTTCTGTGGAGTTTGCCGAGCACAGACAATACAATGCGGGAGAAAGCACCAGGAATATCGATTGGAAGCTCTACGGCCGCACAGACAAAGTATTTGTAAAACGCTTTGAAGAAGAGACCAATCTGCGCTGCAGGATATTGCTGGACATCTCGCCCAGTATGTATTATCCTGAAAAAATTCATTCTAAACTCAAATTTGCGACCCTTGCCGCGGCATCTATTGCGCAGTTATTAAAGAAACAGAGAGATGCATTTGGCTTGAGTACCTTTGATTCGGCCATTAGAGAACATACAGAAATGCGAAGCAGCCCGCAGCATTTTCGGATGATATTGAGCAAACTACAGCAATTCTGGGAGTCTTCGGGGCCTGCAGCACAAACCGAAAGTTCTAAGGTCTCAGGTGCACTTGAATACATAGCCGCAACCGCCAATAGGCGCAGTTTAATCGTAATATTCTCAGATATGCTGGACAGCGAAAGCAATTCTGATTCCGTTTGGGCCGCGCTTCAGCAATTGCGCTTTCAGAAGAATGAAATCATATTGTTTCATATTGCTCATACCCCAGAGGAATCAGAACTTAATTTCCCTTCTCGGCCTTTTCGCTTTGAGGATATTGAAACGGGTGAGAAACTGATTGTGAATCCGGCTGAAATCCGCGAATCATACCGGGTGAAAAGTGATGCTTTTCAAAAAGAACTGCGGGAAAAATGCATGCAATACCGTATTGACTTTCACCCTATAGATGTAAGCAAAGACTTGCATCAAGTATTATTGCCCTTTTACGTTAAACGGATGCGGATGGGCTAACGCCCTTGCTCCAGGATCCATCTACAACAGCTGCGTAAAATAGATCCGCACCGGTTTTTAGCAATAAAAAGATCGGAAACACCCATTGTACTTGTAGAAATTCCGCCCCAAAAATAATTGCCGCTAGGGGTATGAGTTTTACGTAGGGTTGAAACATAAGAATGAAGGCAGATGTCCCCCTACTGCGAGATCGAGCAACCTTAGAAGGAAGTTCTATTACCGCAGCAATACCTAACAATAGCATAGCGGGCCAAACCCAACTTGCAAAGCCAAGTCCACCTG
The DNA here is from genome assembly GCA_040376005.1 of Flavobacteriales bacterium. Classification (GTDB taxonomy): domain Bacteria; phylum Bacteroidota; class Bacteroidia; order NS11-12g; family UBA955; genus JAGXTF01. Next base: position 11,439 of record JBEIRK010000068.1, on the reverse strand, counting down.
AAATAGACTTGTTAAATACGGCAAGCGCACCGGTAAAAAGAATAAAAAAACCAAAGTGGATGATAAAGAAAATACTCAAGAATACTTTTTGGAACCACCCTACTGGGGATTCCTCCGAAGTTGTATTCATGACTTCACTCGGTTTCGCAAATACCATTTTAATCAAGCATTCCGCACCGGCGATAATGCCTTGAATCCAAAAGAGAAAAACCACACTTCTTGACTGGCCCGGATCCATCCAATATTGCGTCAACAAAAAGAGGTTAAAACCCAATGAAATCCACAATCCAATATTTTTTACAGCGAATCTCAACGGAGAAAAGTAATTCGCTGTGGATTTCGATTTCCAGTATACTGTTTATCCCAGCTCAAGGTGCCATTTACGAATACTTTTTCAATAGAGCTGTTGAAGGTTTTACCTTCCAATGGACTCCAAGCGCATTTAAATAGTATGTTCTCTTTAGACACCGTGTGCGGGGCATTTGGATTCACAAGCACCAAATCTGCGTAATATCCTTCTCTGAGGTAGCCTCTATCTTCTATTTGGAAGCAAATTGCAGGTGCATGGCACATTTTCTCAACTACTTTTTCTTTAGAAATTGCACCGTCATGCACATATTCTAGCATTAATTGTAGTGAATGCTGAACCAACGGCAAACCCGCAGGACTTTGAGAATAGGGATTCATTTTTTCCTCCCAAGTATGTGGTGCGTGGTCTGTGGCTATGATATCCAATCTATCGTCGAGCAGGGCCTTCCACAACTCAGGCTTGTGTCTGCGATCTTTTATCGCAGGATTGCATTTAATCAAGTGTCCTAGATTCTTGTAGTCATCCGCGGTAAAATGCAAATGATGCACACACACCTCTGAGGTGATTTTTTTATCTTTTAGTGGAACATTATTTGGGAATAATGCCGCTTCTTCCGCAGTAGTGATGTGAAGAATATGAAGGCGTGTATTGTGTTTTTTAGCCAATTCGATGGCGAAGGACGATGAAAGATAGCATGCTTTTTCATCGCGAATTACAGGGTGCAATTCCGCAGGAATATCATCACCATACCAAAATTTTGTTTCGGTCATTCGCTGGCGAATTCTAACCTCAGATTCACAGTGCGTGGCTATTAAGGAAGGCACTTCTGAAAAAATGGCATCGAGCACTGAGATATCATCAACCAGCATATCACCTGTACTGCTGCCCATAAAAATCTTTACACCACAAGTATTTCGGATGTTTATTTTTCTCAGTTCTTCTAAATTGTGATTGGTTGCACCTAGAAAAAAGGAATAGTTCACATGGCTTCGAAGCTGACCTATAGCCATCTTTTCTTCCAATTTTTCTATGCTGGTAGTCTGGGGATTCACGTTGGGCATTTCCATGTAGGTGGTAACACCGCCTGCCAATGCGGCCAAACTTTCAGAGGAAATATCTGCTTTATGGGTAAAACCAGGCTCTCTAAAATGAACCTGATCATCAATCACCCCAGGCATGAGCCACAATCCAGTAGCATCAATGACTGTGTCGGTACTTTTAGCCTGAATACCTTGGGTTGAGATTTCTGTAATTCGTCCATTTTCTATTCTCAAATCCCCAATTACACTTTTACCTTCATTGATAAGCGTGGCATTTTTTATCGTAAAACTCACTTCAGACATGGCACAAAATTAGATTTTGACATGCACATAATCTAATGAATTAGGGATATAACCATATGAGCCGAGTCTGTTTGTGTTTAAATTGAGTATTCATGCTAAAATAACCCATATTTAATGGCTAAGAGATAACATCTGACACTTAAATTGATTAGCAATGAAAAAAATCGACCAAATATTTGTTCTAATCCATTTAATTTGAGCCTCAAATCAGCTCATGATAGATTTAAATACCGAAAATGAAATTGCGCATGCTTTAATTGGCATTGCAATCGAAATTCACAAAACAATTGGACCAGGATTAGACAAACAAATCTACATGGATTGCTTGAAAAGTGAATTCAGCAATGCGTCATACCCCTATTCAGAAAAGGAAACTGCCAAGATTGAATACAAGTCACTTGAATTCCCGAATGCATTAAAGGTTGATTTCGTAATTACAGACAGTGTGGCACTGGTTGTTGATTGCTCAGAGACACTGCAAGATTACACCACATTAAACTTGGTTAAATTCCTTAAAGCCAAACGATTAAAACTTGGATTGGTAATTAATTTCAATAGCGGTTTATTAAAAAATGGAATTCGTAGAATCACCAACCACAAGCTGCTCGAAGAACTTGACCCTACGTATGGTCTAGAGGGCATTGTGCGCGATTGAACTACCAGGAATTCACAACCTTGGAGAATCCAAGGAAGCGTTTGCTATACTCATTGCAGTATTACTTAAGGTGTGGCGATCATTGATGTCGCTAGCTTAGCGGTAGATTAACGTAGCACGTGAAAATCGCCTCTTAGTGATCGTCTGATATTGTCACAACCGATCCATGTGGCCAAATACACATATACCCCTTCTGGGGCAGGATTTCCATTGATAGTGCCATCCCAATTTGAATTGGGGCTGAAGTACTCTGCAATCTTCTCACCCCAGCGGTTATAGAGTTTGACCTCATATAGGCTGCCAATGGCTACGAATTGATTATTGGGATACCAATCATTAATTCCATTGCCATCAGGAGTAAACGCTGAAGGCATGAACACCATAGAGCTATACAGGTTTGGATCTTTTGCAATAAAAACAGAATCTCTTGCTCTGCAGCCTTTAAAATCCTTTACTTCAACCCAATACAAGCCTTGGTCAAGTGCAGTATGGAATCGTTCATTTTTACCATCCTGCCACAAGTAAGCCGCCATATTGGCTCCTGCGTCTAGAATCGGATTTACTGATGGGCAGAGGGTGGTATCATTGCCCAAATCCAACCCAGGATTGGGAAACAACATGACATAAATAGAATCCGATTCAGGACAATTGTACTGATTCATCACTTTGACCACCAATTTGCCATCTTTTAACAAATTGTATGTTTCACCGGAAACTTCATTATTCCATGTTGCTGATTTGAGATTTTGTCCTGCAACACTTAGGAGGGTATCAATTCTAGAGCAGAATTGCAAGTCATTGCCTAGGGCAAAGTAATTTTTAAAGTTATCTACGATAAATGTATCAAGGTCTCTGCACTTCCCAATCGTTACTTTCACCGTATAGGTTCCTGGGGCAAGGATATCTGTGGTTTGGCCTACATCACCTGAACTCCACTGCACCAAAGCTCCGGGGTTTTGGGCATCAAATCGGACTGCATTTCCTGGACAAACTGTAGTATCGGGAATCACCACTTCAACCGGCGGATAGTGCTCGATAAATACCGTATCAGAAGAGGGACAATTATTTCTAGTAACCGCGGAAACCACATAACTGCCGCTGCGATTCTCTGTGGTTTGTTCAAGGCGCGAACCTGTATTCCAACTGTATTTGAAGAGACCAGGAGTTGCATAAAGCCTGCGGCGGAAGGTATCGTATGTGCAATACACAGTATCGCCAAACCCTTCAATACTATCTCTATCAATTGTGATTCTCACAGAATCACTCCAATTGCAGGTTTTAATAAACACAGTAACCCAATACAGTCCTTCTGCAGAGGGAGATATACTTCGGGAAGTGGCACCCGTGCTCCATTTATAAGAATCTCCGAAAACATCGCAAGTAAACGATGCACTCCTACCTGGACAAAGAATTGTATCGGGCTGGAGCTTGGGTTTGCTTGGATCCAAGACAATAACATCTTGGACAAAACTATCTACACAGTTGTTTTTATATGTGGTGAGAACGACGTGGTATTTGCCCGCTTTGGGAAATACAAAGGTGGGTTGAAATTTATTGGAAGTATCTGCAGTACCAACGACACCAAAGTCCCAATGATAGCGAGAAGCCCCTATACTTTTATTGTCAAACTCATAGGAATAGCCACAGATGTATTTGGGTGCATAGTAGGCTGCGACCATATCTATAATACATTGTGCCACATTAAATTGGTAATCTCTTTTGGTTTCAGAAATGAGCACGCCTTTTCTGTACTCTTTCACTTTAATCCCTACAACATACTGTCCAATTTGGGTTGGGATAAGCGTTAGATAGCCCGTTTCTTCGTCAATGGTAAGCGGAGGGTTTCCATCTATTGGCTGTTGATCATCATAACCCGATGCCCATGTGATATTTGAGAATGGAGGAGATTGAAGGGTTCCACCGGTTCCATTATCAGGTCTTGGATTTCCTTGTGAACCCCCACGAAAGGGCCAAAACAGTTCGTAAGCCAAACTATCCCCATCAGGATCCGTAGCACTGTGGTTGAACTTAAGCAGTGTATTCGTACATAGAAAGTTGGGGGGAAGTTCTTTAAAAACAGCAGAGCTATTTTCTTTGGCGTCTGGTGTGGTTCTAGGGTCAGGAATAGTGGTCCAATAATTGGCACCTGTAGCTTCTGGTGAAATAAGGTTGGTGATGGTATTATTTCTACAGCAACGTTGGAAACTGACAATATAACCTCCCGTTCTAGGGGCAAGGGTTAGGGTAGTTTCGTACCAATAGTGATCTACGCACGCATTGGGAGCTGCTTGAATGCAGTTGTAATTCACTTTAGTAATTCGCGTTGGCCCTTGGCGGTTAACAACTACGGGATAGTTATTTAAAATCCTTCGGGTATTGCCATCAAATACAGCAATGTTGGCGGTGGCGTCTTGAGAAATAGCACCAGCTTGGCCATTAAAGCAGTCAATAAAAACAGAGAGTTTAATTTGATAGCGGTTATTGCCCAAGTACTTATAGGTCATTTCTCCACCCACAATATGGGATGCGGAGGCTTTGAGCAGGCTCAAAAGACAGAGGGAAAGTATAGCTATTTTTCGTACCAAGCGAATCTCAAAAATAAGATGTAAGTTTCTATGATAACAAAAAAACTGTCGAGTAGTTGTAAAAAAGGCGGTAAATTGAAAAAAATAGGAGTTTAGCCTTACAAAAGACTAGCCGTATTTGGGGATTTATGCCCTTAATAATTCTTAAGCGCTGTAATTACCGCCTGCACCTCGCCATCCGTCATTTCGGGAAACATGGGCAGGGAAACACAATGCGATGCTTCAAACTCAGATACGGGGAAATCACCCGTTTTATACCCCAAGTTCGCATAGGCTTTTTGCAAGTGGCATGGCACAGGATAGTGAAATGCGAAACCAATACCTTGAGACTGTAGATACTGTGTAAAGTCTTCCTTATTTTCTACTGTAACTACGGCAAGATGATATACACTTTCTGCACCTGCTTCTTCTTGCTGGAAGGTGATTTTAGGATTGGCCCCTTCCGACTTATACCTATTGGCGATAGTGCGGCGGCGGGCATTCCATGAATCAATCAGTGGAAGTTTCACTTGGAGCACGGCGGCTTGGAAGCCTTCCATTCTATAGTTATACCCTACTTCATCATGATAATAGCGCACTGCAGCACCATGACTTCTGAGTGATTTTGCATGATTGGCTATACCTTCATCGTTGGTAAACAATGCACCACCTTCCCCATAGCAACCTAGGTTTTTACCCGGATAGAAACTGGTGCAAGAGATGATACCAAAAGTACCTGTCTTTTTCCCTTGATAGGTAGAGCCAATGCCTTGGGCATTATCTTCAATAAAGTGAAGGTTATGTTTATTGCAGATATCCAATAAAGCTTCGATATTGCAGGGTTGTCCATAGAGATGCACCCCGATGATTGCCTTTGTTTTTGGCGTAATGGCTTTCTCGGCAGCTTCCGGACTTAGGTTCCATGTATGTGGGTCACAGTCTGCAAATACCGGAGTAGCGCCTGCATAGCTTGGACCCCAAGCCGTTGCAATAAAGGTATTGGCGGGGATTATAACCTCATCCCCTGGACCTATGCCTAGGGTAAGCATCGCCAAGTGCAGGGCACTGGTTCCGCTATTTAAGCACACGGCGTATTGCGTACCTGCATAGGCGGCCAATTCTAATTCGAAGGCATCTACAAATGGGCCACCGCTAAATGCTGTTTTCTCCATAACCGCATCCAAAGCTTTGTGCATGGGCTCTTTTAGTGAATCGTATTGTCTTTTGAGGTCAAAAAATGGTACTTGCATACTAGTAGGAGCCGCGAAATAACAGATTTTAGATGGAGTTGCCATCTTTTCATGCTATTTTCAATTGAAAAGACCTGTTTTTAGACGGTTTCTAGACAGTTTGCAAGAGATTTTCACTTTTTCTAACAACTGCACTTGCACATACAAAATCAATATGTTATTTTTATTGGCAATTGTTTGTCATTAATTTTAACAAAATATTCATGAAATGCTATATTCAAAGGAGTATGCGCAGGGTGCTGCGCTGCTGTAGCACTTGCGGGGAGGCGCAGTATTAGCGATGGAAAAGAACATTGCGCACATGGACCTAGACTCCTTTTTTGTGAGTGTAGAAAGGCTGCGCAACACGGCCTTTGTGGGTAAGCCATTGCTTATAGGGGGCACGGGCGACCGAGGGGTTGTGGCTAGCTGTAGTTACGAAGCGCGTGCGTTTGGGGTTCGCAGTGCTATGCCTATGAAAATGGCCCGTCAGCTCTGTCCAGACGCTATCATTATAAGGGGCGACAGCCAGTTGTATAGCGACTATTCCCATATGGTTACGGATATCATTGCGGAGCAAGTTCCTGTATATGAGAAGAGCAGTATTGATGAGTTTTACATCGACTTAACGGGTATGGATCGTTTTTTTGGGTGTTGGCAATTGACGCTAGAGATTAAAGACAAGATTCAGAAAGAGACGGGCTTACCTATTTCCTTTGGTTTGAGCATAAACAAAACGGTAAGCAAGATCGCTACGGGAGAGGCAAAGCCTGCGGGTCAGCGCCATATTATAAAAGGCACAGAAAAACCTTTTTTGGCACCTTTGAGCATACAAAAGATACCTGGAGTAGGAACAGAGACCTACAAAACCCTTCGTGGATTGGGAATAAAACTCATCAACACCGTGCAGGAGATGCCCATGGCACTCATGGACAAAACCTTAGGCAAGGCGGGACAAGTAATATGGAAGAAGGCCAACGGCATTGACAACAGTCCTGTAGAGCCCTATCACGAACGCAAAAGCATTAGTACCGAACGCACCTTTGACAAAGACACCATAGATACGGTGAAGCTAGAAAGTATACTTACGGCTATGGCTGAGAACTTGGCATATCAGCTCCGAAAAGGCAATCGGGTATGTGCCTGCGTGGCGATAAAAATTCGATATAGCGACTTCAACACCCATACCCAGCAAATAAAAATCCCTTATACGAGTGCGGACCATACATTGATAAGCCATGTAAAATCGCTATTTCAGAAATTGTACAACCGGCGTCTTTTGGTGCGGCTTATTGGCGTGCGGTATAGCGATTTGGTAACCGGAGGCTTACAAATGAATATGTTTGAAGACAGCGAAGAATTGGTAAACCTTTATCAAGCGATGGACAGAATTCGAAACCGCTATGGCGACAGCGCTGTAAAGCGGGCTATAGGCTTGGGCGCTAGAACCATTGGACGCATGGACAATCCTTTTGAAGGCGGTCCGCCTCCACTATTGGCAAATAGAAAAACATAGCCCCGACCTTACATAGGGCTGAAAAACAATTGCTTTCTGAATATGAAATGCCTCTTGCGAACAAAAACGGCATTACATTTGTTTAAACAAAAAACAAATACAACACGTCGTGGAAATTGAGATTTGGAGTGATATCATGTGTCCGTTTTGCTACATAGGAAAGCGAAAACTGGAGCAGGCCTTAGCCGAGTATGGCCAAACAGAAGACATACATATTTCTTGGAAAAGCTACCAATTATCACCAGATTTGGTCACGGATACAAAGGGCAACTTAAATGAATACTTGGCCAGACATAAGAATATTGCCATAGAACAGGCCGCACAAATGAACACCCAGGTGAGTGCCATGGCCGCCAATGAAGGATTGAAGTACAATCTCAACCAAGCGATACCTGCCAATACCGCCAAAGCGCATCAGTTTTCTCACCTCGCAAAGACCTATGGAAAGCAGCACGAAGCAGAGGAGCTTTTGTTTGCCGCATACTTCACAGAGGGTAAGAATGTAGATGATATAGCGGTGCTCATAGATATGGCGAGCCAATTGGGAATGGATGTTACAGAAACGGAAGACACACTAAGGTCCGAGAAATTCCAAGTTGAGGTATCGCGCGATATCGCAGAAGCGCAGGAAATTGGCGTTCGGGGTGTTCCCTTTTTTGTCTTTGATCGAAAATATGCCATTTCAGGCGCACAGCCTGTGGAGGCTTTCTTACAAACCCTTCAGGCGCTGCGTTCTTAAGACACAAAAGAAGACCTACACGGGTTGGATTTATTTGTCTATATAAGTGCTGCTTCGTATCTTCGTATTTATGAAAAAACTCTCTACCCTATTATCGCTATTCGCAATGGGATTGTTGCTATTCACTGCAGGCTGCAAGCTCGTCGACATCACCCAAGACATCAATGGCGGCAGTGTTACCTTTACCATAGAAACCCAGGTGAAGGGCTCCTATGAAGATGTCAATAATGCGACTATAGATTTGAAATCCGAACTGGAAAAATACAATGTCAGCCTAGACAAATTATCCAAGCTTCAAATAAAATCTGCAACATTTACCCTTATTGATGGCAGTAGCAGCCCAGTTACATTTGATGTGGTGGACAATGCCATCCTTGAAGTCGGCAGCAGTTCTGCCTCATTGCCCCTTAAAAAAATTGCGTGGAAAGACCCTGTGCCACACACCGGCTTATCCATACTGGCAGCAGACGTGGATAATTCTATAGATGTCCTTCCCTATGCAAAGGCAGCAGACGTGCAGTACCGTGTAGCGGGAGTATTAAACTCAGATATTGACCATCCCATTGATATTAAGGTGGAAATCACCTGGACAATAGCATTCTAACCCTACTATAAAAATTAAAAAAAGGAGGCTGGCGAATCGTCGGCCTTTTTTAATTGCCCCTACCTTTGCAGCGTGAATTTGCTATCCGCTGAAAACATTGCATATACCGCAGGCGATAAGACCTTATTTAATGCACTTAACTTTGGCATTTCCAAAGGAGATAAAATTGGTCTGGTAGGTGTAAACGGTACAGGCAAAAGCACCTTGTTAAAGGTACTGGCTGGCTTGGTTCCCCCACAAAGCGGGCGCGTTTCAGTGCGCAAAGAATGCACCGTGGGTTTTTTGGGTCAGCAACCTGACCTGAATTTACAAGCCACCGTATTTGAGAATGTCTTTAACAATGCGAATCCGCTAACAGCCCTGGTTAAAGAATATGAGCTGTTAACCATGCATCCTGAGGAATCAGAGGATTACTTAGAAAAACTGGATAGTCTCACCGCTGAAATGCACCAACGCGATGCTTGGAGTTATGAAGCGGGTATACGCGAAATCATTGGAAGACTGGGCATTGGTGACTCCATGGACACCCCTACCGGCGCCTTGAGTGGTGGACAGAAAAAAAGAGTTGCTTTGGCTCGAATTCTAGCCGAAGAGCCCGATGTATTAATACTGGATGAACCCACCAACCACTTGGATATAGAAACCGTTGAATGGTTGCAGAATCTCATTGCTACCCATTTTGAAACCTGCTTGGTGGTTACCCACGACCGTTATTTTTTAGATGCGGTTACCAATCAAATTATAGAGCTAGACCAAGGCCAAATGCTCAAATATGCCGGTAACTATGCCTGGTATTTGGAGAAGAAAGAAGAAAGACTGGAAAATCAGAAGGCAGAAGCAGATAAGGCAAGAAATCTATATCGCAAAGAACTAGAATGGATGCGACGCATGCCCAAAGCCCGCGGCACCAAGAGCAAGTCTAGGATTGCTGCATTTGGCGAACTTACCCAAGCTATCGCAGGCCCTGCGATTCAGGAAAAGGTTCAATTAGAAATTAAAGACCGCAGGCAAGGCGGACGTATACTTGAGGCTAGAGGAATTGGCAAGACCTTGGGGGATAAAGTCTTAATTGACCATTTTCGGCATAACTTTTTAAAAGGAGAGAAAGTGGGAATCGTGGGGCAAAATGGCTGCGGTAAAACTACCCTATTAAGAATCCTTACGGGAAAGATGGAAACCGACAAAGGAGACATCGTTACCGGTGAAAATACCGTTATTGGATACTATTCTCAAGAGGAAGATCTACCAGCAACAGAGTTGAGCAAACGCTTGATCGATGTTGTGAACGACATCGCACCCAATGTAGAATTGGCCGATGGTGCTATTGTATCATCATCCCAATTTTTGACCCGATTCTTATTTCCACCAAAAGAACAATATAAAACTGTAGACAAGTTAAGCGGAGGCGAAAGAAAACGATTGCAATTGCTGCGTATCCTTTTGCAAAACCCGAATTTCTTGATACTTGACGAACCTACCAACGACTTGGATATTGGCACATTAAACGTGCTTGAAGAATTCTTAGACACCTTTAAAGGCAGCACCGTCATTGTGAGTCACGATAGGTATTTCCTAGACAGATTGTGCGATCACTTATTTGTCTTTGAAGGCCAAGGTCAAATTCGCGACTTCCCAGGCAATTACACCGACTATCGCGAATGGAAAGATGCGAAAAAGGCAGAAGAGAAAAAAGAATTAAAAGCAGAGAAAGCCGCAGAAAAGGTTCAACAGAAAATTGAAACGACAAAGCGAAAATTGAGTTTTAATGAACAAAGAGAATTGGAGCAATTGGAAATCGATATGCCGGCACTTGAGATTAAGAAAAATCAGTTGATCGAAGAACTCAATACCAGCAGGGATCATGAGAAGTTGTTGGAAATTTCTGCAGCATTGAAACAATTGGAAGCGGACTTAGACCGTTTACTCTCTCGTTGGATTGAGCTTTCTGAAATTTGAACATAGATTCGCAATTGTACTTTTGATTTCCGTATTTTGCCCAATCTAGAACAGCATATAACACACACATGAGAAAACATCTCCTTCTCTTCATGCTTAGCGCATTTGTAATTGTTGCAGCCCAGGCGCAAGACAAGCAAATGATTGCTGCTAAAAAAGCATATAATGCAGGCCAATTTGCCAAAGCACAAAGTGCCGCAAAAAAGGCTTTGGAAAAAGATAAAAGTCAGGCAGACTGGTGGTACTTGAGGGCTTGCTCAGAATTCCAAATGAGCAAAATGTCCAAATACCAAGGGGGCAAAGTCAATTATGACAAAGAGGCCGTAAAAAGTGCAGTAAAAGCCCGTGAACGGGATATAGAGGGGAAGTTTCTTGAAGAGTACCGCGAGGTTTTTGAGGAAATTGTAGATTACAATAACAAAGAGGCAATGACCAATTTTGCGAAAAAGAGCTATGCAAAAGCGGTGTTGATGTATAAAAACAGTTTTGAATTGACAGGAGACACCATTGCCTATGTAATGCT
>JBEIRK010000200.1:0-3252 GCA_040376005.1 Flavobacteriales bacterium | reverse complement strand
GGGGATTAAATAGTACTTCTACAATCCAACAATCTTACCTTGGTGTAGACTTTACCCCTACTACTTTTCACCATGCCTATTTAGCACCCAAATTTGCACCCTTTGCGGGTTTTCAATTCAATAGCACTCGAATAAAGCAATTCCCCAATAGCAACTCAGAAAACACACAAAGCATCATTACCCTGAGTAATAGATTTAACGGGAATGTTGGCTTTAAATTCAGCCAGAAAAGGTTCATTGGATCTGTAGGATATCAGTTTGGACAAAACAACAATGCCATTGTTGTTAAAATGGCCCTAGTTATTGGGGTAACCAACCGTTGCCTGAGAAAACGACTCTTGGATTATGACATGCGTTTCTGATAATTCTGAGCAAGGATTACCCCATGATTCATGCATAAATTTGAGGAAGAGATTAAGATATAATATTCTTTAATTTCTCTTGCTTGTTTGTCAATTAAAATCGTATTCGATTTAGAGGGTTTCGCCATCAGATCTTACCCTTAACTAGGTCAAAATCATTACTTGCCGTCTGCCTACTTTGTACTTTCTTTGCAATACCAATGCTCGCCGCCATCACCAACTACTACAAAAAAGGCAGGTTTCAAAAGTATGAAATCATTGTAGGAACCTTGTTCCTGCTTACCATGATTCCCACGCTGAGAAATATTACAGAAGAGAATGACGTAAATATTTTCTACCTCGCCGCTTCTTGCCTTCGTGAGGGCAGAAGCATGTACGAAGGCCCTCAAATGTATGGCATGTGGTATTACTACTCTCCCCTGTTTGCATCGCTACTTGTACCCTTTACCTACATGCCCTTGCAGGTGATTAAGTTGGTTATACTCGCGCTAAACCTGCTCATGCTTAGACGCAGCTATGTGTTGGCAAAAAGGCTGCTGCAGCTTGAACATTCTTCGGCCGCGGTTGGCGTTCTGCTCGCATTTGCCATTGCCTGTGTCTATCCTGTTTACATGAATTTGCTCTATGGCCAAATGACCCTATTTATCGTATGGAGCTGTTTTGAAGGGATGGTACAAGCTAAAAAAATGCAATACGCCAAAGGCGCTGCCGCATTGGCCGCCGGTATCAATGTAAAAATTCTTCCCCTATTCCTCTTTTGGTATTTGCTGTTGAAAAAAGAATTCAAATTCATGGTTTATGTAGGTATCGGCGTGGCAGTAAGCATACTGCTTCCTTACCTTTTTATCGCCTATCCATTTCACAGCACCTTAATTACCCAATGGCTTGGACTGTTAAACCCACTGAATCATGAACATGTAAACACGGTAGGTGAGGGTGGATTTATCGATTTTGGCTCTATTGTAACCAAATACTTAACCCATTACTCTGTAAGAAATGAGTCACAACTCAATTTCACCCATTTAGAACACAATGCAGTTTTAGCCATTCAAATGGGCTTTCGTGGGGCAATTTTAATACTCACTGCATGGTTTGTGCGCAACCTAAAGCGAACTGCAGACAATGAAGGAAGCGTGCTCTTTGCAGAACTTTCTTTCTTTTTGCTGTGCATAATAAGCGCATTCCCCCACCAAAGAGATTACTCCGTTTTTATGGCTGCCCCAGCCGTACTGCTGATTCTTCAACTATACTTCTCAAACAGGACTAAAGCTGGACACCTACTGCCCTTGATCACCTTGGTTAACCTTCTGATTATGGGTTTTGTGCTCTTTCCCAAATTCCTTGGCAAAGCAGCACGGCATTTCATATTTGAAACCCGCATGCCTGGCATAGCAGCCATTCTCTTTATTGTCATATTCATGGCATGGCTGCAGCGATACCAACTGTTTCGGTCGAAAGAGAAGTAAATGTATTATTTTTGCATTTGTATGCAACCCTCCAGCATTCGAAATCGTATAATGGCGCTATTCCTTGGCATGCTACTCTATCTCCCACTGCAGGGCCAAGATACCATCACCATCTGCAAAGATGTGCGCAATATTACCTTCACCATTTTTACTACAGAAGGCAAAGCAGTTGCATGGGACTGGACCCTTAATGGAGGGGTACACACAGGTTCCAAAACAGACAGCAGCTGTGGACCTGTTGGATACAACACATTAGGTATTTTCTCGGCCAATTGCAAGGTCACCTTTAGCACCGGTAAAGACAGTACACACCGCTTTATTATCAAGGTTTTTGACGGCAAAGTACAGCCCATACCTTTGAAAGACACCACCATCTGTGGCAATGTAAATTTGGTGTTGGACGCCGGAAACGCGGGAAACCCTATTATCAAATACAAGTGGCTGAGCAATGGTAGTAGCAACAGAACCCTATCTGTAAACCAAGCAGGAAACTACGGCGTGAGTGTGTACACGGTGGATGATTATTCCTACAATTGTGTAGGATGTGTGGCCTGCGATAGCCTTACTGCTTACTCAAATGTGCGCCTCGGCACACGCCCGCAAGTAAACCTAGGTCCTGATAGATTTATATGCAATGACAACCCCGTGCAGCTTGATGCTGGGGGAGACGGAACCAGTTATGCATGGAGCCCAACAGGTGAAACCACTCAAGTAATATCCACTGCCATATCAGGTACCTACAGCGTTACCGTAAAAAACAGCGATGGCTGCACAGCCAGTGACCAGATATTCTTAAAGGACTCTTGTCCCATGTACATTTTCCTTCCTACTGCCTTTACCCCAGACGCCAATGGAATGAATGACAACTTCATCTGGAAGGGCAACATGAAAATGAAAACCTACAATTTCTCTATTTACAACCGCTGGGGTGAAAAACTATTTGATACCACAGACCCTGCAGCCACTTGGGATGGTACCTTTTTGGATAGTCCTTGCCACATGGGCGTATATGTATACCTCTTAGAGTGTGTAGATACCCAAGAAAACAGGCACGTGTTGAAAGACAATTTTACATTGTTGCGCTAAGAACTCCACTTTAAGAACTGCGTTTCACATAGCGCGGGCGCTTTACCAAAGCAGCAATAGCGGTAATGGGTTGCAACATAAGTGCGCCCAATATGCGCCAACGCATGCCCTTGCCCAAACGAAATAAACGCATGTATTGAAAGGCCAATACCCTTTGTAAAGCGCTTTGATTCACCAAGCCCTTCTTGGCATTTGCACGTTTACAGTCTTGCAAGACGCCCCAAATAACCACAGCTTCCGCCTGTTTAAACGTATGGTTTTGGCTTAGAAATTCTCGAAATAACGACAGATGATTTTTCCCATACGACAAGCCTAATTTCTCTAGCTGTATACTCAGT
>JBEIRK010000088.1:0-11182 GCA_040376005.1 Flavobacteriales bacterium | reverse complement strand
TTTTTGGGGTATATCTCGGTAAGTTGGCCGCCTGGTTTAGGCAAGGCATCAATAAGGTGGCAGCGGAGTTTGAGCAAGCCTGCTTCAAAAACAGTAAACAAACCTACGGGTCCAGCGCCAATAATGATGATGTCTGTCTCAATCATGATTTGGCAGCAAAGTTACCCAACAGATGTTTGGGTTTGGTAATAAATATTACATTTGAGGTGGCAATGGTCAGCCGCATAAGCCAATAGAACAAAGTTGGCTTCGGTTTGGTTTTCGGTGCCCTAGTCAATCCTGACAAAAGTGCCTTTGCGCCATTCGAAAATCTTTCCATCCAAAATGATGCGTTCGCCAGCAGGAATATTTTTAAGGTTATAAATTTCTTTGTTTAGTACAAAAATTCGACCCCCGGTGCTGCGTGCGATATTGATATAATCTGGATTGATGGCGTTTTGAACACCGCAAACCATTATGGAAACGGGTTTCTTTATTTTGGGCAGCAGTTCTAAGTCCTTTACTTTGGCTTCGTTATCGGCAATCATGAGAATGGTATCGATATCGGGCCATTGGTCCAAGGTCTTGAGCACAGCTTCTAGGTTATTTTCTGGCTGGTCTCCACCGAGACCGCGGCGCATGGCTTTCGACATCACGGAATACACCGAGTCGAAATTGCCTGAACCTGCAAAGTATATGCCTCCTGTATTGCCTACACGTTTGAAAATATCGGGCATGGCATCTCCATCATTAAAGAAAGCAAATCTTCCGTTTTCAAGGGTTTTCGGACTGTATTTTAACCACAGCATTACCTGGGTAGAGTAGGGGCTCATGCTGCCCGTTACATCAGCAACCACCGCCATTTTAGGGCTCCATTTTCGCCGGGTGAGCAAGTCGAATTCATGGCTGCTTTTGATTAAAGTAGTATCAAATGAGCCTGTTTTTTTCCAATAGCCGCCCGTTTTTTTGCGAATCGTGGAGTCATAAATAATATCGTATTCTGGATCTCGCAGACCCAAGGAAGAACTCGAGTAACGAACTCCAGATTTCCTTTTTGAACTGTTGCGAGGAAGATACTTGCCTGTAGCTACTTTACGCTTTTTTACCTTCCATACAATCACCTCGGGTACCCATTCTATGGTGTCTTTGTATGAATCAATAACCGAACTGATGGTTTCGAGTTCATGGCCTACCAATTCAGGCGGTGCTACGTTTTTTAGATAAATAACAAAGCCGTGGAAGTAGGTCGCAGCCTGTTCTTTCGTTGTGGCTTTTCGCTGTTCAAGCACCTGCCATTCTATGTCGGGTTGACGGAAAACTTCTGGATACACCTCTTCTAGACGTCGAAAACGTTCTGCATTTAATGCGGGCTGGTCAAAGGTGTCTACCTCGCGGAAACGCGTGTATATCAAATGCACGGCGTATACCCAGCTCACATCAGGTATTTTCTTGATTTGATGGGTGTTGAGGAATTGCGAACTGTTAAACCCCATGGGTACATACACCGCCATAGTAGAGTCGTACTTCTGCACGGCAATACTTTTGGGTTTTAGTTTCATCAGTTCCGCCACAGTCTTTACTTGCCCGTTGAGGGCAGAAACTAAGCTGAGGCAAAGCAGCAATATGGTGCTGTGTGTTTTCAATGGTGTAATTGCTTAACGCATATTTGATACCATTTATTGAACGCGGGTAAACGCTTTTTATATCAAATCTAAGAAGTTTTTTATTCCTGGGGCTCTCTCAACGGTGAAGCCTTCGCCAAATTCTGCAGAAATGATACGACCCATATCCCTTGCTCTTCCCATGTGGGCTGCCATGAATTCGTTGCTGCTAATGGGGGTCTGTGGCTCTGCACTATTGGGATTGTAGAACTGCGACTTGAATGCCATAATGGCCTTCATTTTTGTGTCGTAGTAGGGGGTAATATCTACTATAAGGTCTGGTTTGATGAAACGGTCCTGTATGAAATGGTATACCGCTGCGGGCCTATGTGCTTCTTGAGGTTGTCCTTGAAACGCAGTTTCAATTTTTGGCAAACCAGAAAGAAAACAGGCACGGCTGATGAAGTCTGCACCTTTTCCATGATCAGGATGTCTATCATCAATGGCGTTGGCGAGCACGATTCGCGGTTTAAAATAGCGAATGGCCTCAATGAGTTTGCGTAAATTAACTTCATCTGGTAAGAAGAACCCGTCTTTGAGGCCTAAATTTATGCGTTCTTTTGCTCCCAGAATTTGAGCCGCATCAGCCGCTTCAACTGCGCGGGTTTTTGCAGAGCCTCTGGTGCCGAGTTCGCCTGCTGTCAAATCCACTATAGCAAAGGTATGCCCCAACGCCGCATGGTGAAGCAGGGTGCCAGAGCAGGCCAATTCTACATCATCGGGATGGGCGCCTATGGCCAGTATATCTATCATTGTGCAATTTGGTCGTAAGGTGGATTGAATACCAAGGCATGCATAACGGTGCCCACAGATTTGAGGGTATTTTTATCTACAGACTCCAAGTTGTCATTGTGGGTGTGCCAATAAGAAGCAAATCCATTGCCGTTAGGGTCATATTGTATAATATCGATCATGGGGATGCCGCTGCCCTCGGTGACATATACGTGGTCATCGGTAATTCCACCGATTCTTTGATTTACAAAGCGAGCCCCTTCTCCTAATTCAGCAGCCAAAGCCCAAACATGAGACAATACCCAGCCGGCTTTCTCGGCGCTGTAGGCTTCGTGGTAAAACTGCGCATCCTTGCCGCCAACCATGTCTAGCAATACTCCAAATTGTGCTTTATAGCCTGGGGTATGCGGAGTTTTTGCCCACAATTGACTTCCCAAGCAGAATGAATTTTCTACTTCAGATTTACCCATGTCTTCTGCATCAAAGAATATTATATCTACGCCACTAGGTGGGGGTGTGGTTTTAAGGTTACGCGCCAACTCGAGCAGCACGGCTACACCACTTGCACCATCATTGGCCGCGGGTATCGGCTGATCCATTCTTTCTTTATCATTGTCGCCCCAAGGTCTGCTGTCCCAATGCGAGCCTAAAAGCATACGCTGTTGTGATTTGGGCTTGAAGCTCCCCACTATATTGTAAACGGGAATGGTCTTTCCATCGGCGGTACGTGCCTGGCTTTTTTGGTAATACACAGTATCGCAGTAGGATTTGAGTGTTTCAAAAAGCCAATCTGCACATTGTTTGTGCGCCGGTGTGCCGGGCACCCTGAAGCCAAAGTCCAGTTGCTTTTTTATGAAGGCAAAAGCAGTATCCGCTGAGAAGGTAGGATATTTACGCTGTACGATTTTCGTTTCGGATGATGTGCTGTCCTCGGTTCCTGCTTTGTCAGGATTGGTGCACTGTTGAAGCTGTAGCATGAAGCATACACTGGCAGCTACAAATCCCCATTTATTGAAAAACATAGGGCAAAGTTAGCGTAAAACACTGAAATGCAGGATGCTTGCTGTGCTGAGGGTGTAGCTTACAGTCTGGGCCTCGAAATTGCACCGAATTATAGGAACCATAATATACGCAAAAAAGAGCAGATTTCCAAATTCTTTCCCTTGGAATTTCAACCTAAAGATAGTTTGAGTAATTTCGCCACATTGGCACAGTCTATTCAGATTCAAAGCATGACCGGTTTTGGTCGTGCAGAAGGTAGTTTAAACGGGTTGAAAGTAACCTGTGAAATGCGTTCCCTGAACGGGAGGTATTTTGATGTGGATCTTCGATTGCCGCGCTTTCTTATGGAGATTGATCCGGAGATACGCAGATTGCTTGCGGATAAATTGGAAAGAGGCACGGTAACGGTAATTTACAATATCGAGTTTGGTCCTGAATTTTCAGATCCTTCTGGGGTGAAATTGAATGAAGCCTTGGCAAGGTCTTATTACGAAAAACTTTCTGCGTTAAGCAGAGAAATGGGACTAGAATTTAACAATGCCTTTAATGAAATTATGCGCATCCCCGATGTGATGGGAAGTTCTGAAAAAGTACTGGATGATGCACATAAACAATTTGTAATTTCATTGACAGCACAGGCTGCAGATAAATTAACCCAATTCCGCAGGCAGGAAGGAGAAACTACCGGTAAAAAATTGCGCGAAGCTGCTGTGGCTATTCGCCAGCATTTGGCAGAGGTAGAGGCCCAAGAAGAGAGCAGAAGGCAGGGCTTGAGAGAACGTATTTATGCCAATTTGAAAGAACATATTCAAGACAGTATTCCAGATGCATCTCGATTTGAACAGGAGTTGCTTTTGTATTTGGAAAAGTGGGATATCGCTGAAGAAAAGCAGCGCCTTGCGCAGCACTTGGATTATTTTGAAACCTGCATGGTAAAAGAACCCTTAGGTAGAAAGTTGAATTTTATTAGCCAGGAAATGGGCCGAGAAATGAATACCATGGGTGTAAAAAGCAACCACTATGTGATGCAGCAAGCGGTGGTATTGATGAAAGAAAAATTAGAACAAATCAAGGAACAAGTGTTGAATTTGGTGTAATTATATGGATAAAATGCGTTGTCAATGGTGCATGAAAGATGATTTGTATATGCACTATCATGACACTGAGTGGGGCGTGCCGGTGTACGACGACCTAAAAATGTTTGAGTTTTTGATTTTAGAAACATTTCAAGCAGGTTTAAGTTGGCACACCATTTTAAAAAAACGCGAAAATTTTAGAAAGGTGTTTCTTTATTTTAATCCAGAAAAAATGGCTGCTATGGATGATGAATCTGTGGAGTTGTTGATGGGCGATACAGGCATTATTCGCAACCGCGCAAAAATTCAAGCTGCAATTCACAACGCAAAACTCTTCTTAACAATAAGTGAATCCATGTCCTTTTCGGATTACATGTGGAAGTTTACCGACAGTCGGATAATCGTAAACCATCCCAAGCAATTGTCCGAAATACAGGCCACTTCGAAGGAAAGTGACAGAATGAGTGCGGAGATGCGGAAACTGGGATTTAAGTTTGTGGGCAGTACAGTATGTTATGCCCACATGCAGGCCACAGGAATGGTGAATGACCACCTGACGGATTGTTTCAGGTATTCCGAATTGCTGGCAGAAACACGATAATATGAGAAAATTCATCTTAATTTCTTCCTTTTTCTGGGTCTCGCTTTCCTTTGCGCAGCAGCGGATTGGCGCCGGAGTTGACATAGGAAACAACACTACCTACACGGGCATGGAGCTGCTTGATAGTATGGTGAAACAAAGTCAGCTCATAATCATGGGTGAAGACTATTCTTATGCCGGTTTCAATGCAAAAATTGAGTTTAAAATGTTGAAGTACCTCAACCAAAGTGCGGGATTGAACCAGTATATTTTAGAGGCGAGTCCGTCTAAAGCGGATCTTGTAAATCAGTATGTGCTTTCTGGTGACTCTGCAGTTGAGACCCTACTCAAATCAGTGAGCTCTGTGAAATACATGCGCCTGTACAAAAACATTAAAAAGCTCAACGCCAAATTGCCTGATTCTCTAAAGGTACATGTCTATGGCGTAGATGTAGAACGCAACAATGCTTTGCCGCTGGTTCGCATGTCTCAAACCCTCCCTGATGGAATGAACGAGGGAGATGTGCCGCAGAATTTGCGCATTCATGTAGAGGCGATTCAAGGCGCAGCCAAATATATTATCGCAGAAGGGTTGAAAGATTTTGAACGCGAGAAAGAAGGCCGTCAGTCGGATTACGAGGATTATTTCTACCGTCCACAAGCGTTTTCAGTGCGTGAAAGTGTGAATGCGTTTATGAAGCAATATGACTCCTTGCGCCCACAATTCCAAGCATGGTTAGGTCCTCGTTTTGGTCGTTTTGATACTGCGGTGATGTGGTTGGAGGAATACAAGCAATTCAACCATTATAAATATACAGCCTTTGAATATTCTTGGCGTGAAGATGCAATGTTCCACAGATTGAATCAACTTGTGGGTAGCAGTCCTTCAACTACCAAGTTCTTTTTGCAAATGGGTTTGTGCCGCGCAGGTTATGCTGTTGTGCAAACGGGTTGTGGCATCGACAGGTTTAAAGGCGCCATTTATCGCTTAAAAAATCTACCTGAAAGCAATGTTAAAAATATCATGACAATTGGTATTTTCTACAATGAGGAAATGGAAAATGAAGGGGAATATGCAGATGCCCAGCACAAGAGCTATTCTCATGATTTGACATTGTTGTTTGATTCCTTGGAGGAGAGCACAGCTGCTTTTGTGAACTTGAAAGAAATAGACAGCGCCCAAGTTATTCATAAAGATTTTGATTTTGCCTTGCTCAATAAAAATTATCCATTATCAATGGATGATCTTGAAAGCGACAGCGCGGAATCGGATTCGAGCAGCAGTTATGATTATTCGTATGAATATGACTATTATAAAGATTACAGAAACGCGCGTGTTTTTGTGGGATACCACAGTATGCGTCCATTGTTAAAAACCAAAGCAACGAACAATCAACTTATTGCCGCTGGCCTAGACCCGATTGGGAATATACAGTGGTCAGGTGGGGAAATTGGATTTGCCGCCGAAGATTATACCTTGTTCAGGGCTTTTGCGGGTTCGGGATCAAGTGGTAGAAATTATAGTGCCAGTTATGGTGGTATTGAAGTGGGTTCGGGATTGTTATTTACAAGATTGATTAAGGCAGGCTTAACGTCAGGTATAACCTTCGTAAAACATACCATTTCTAAATATAGCAGCAGCACAAGCGGTACATTTTTTAATGACTTTGATGCACCTCAGGTATTTGTAAATCCTTCTATGGTATTGAGCACGCAGGCCAATGTTATCGTGGATTTGTCTCCATTTTACCTCTTCGCCCAAGGGGGAAGAATGTTTGATTTGGGCTCGCCAGCTTGGAAGTTAGACGGAAATTCTACCGGCAGCTTAGGCGGTTTGAGTAATAGTGGTTGGTTTTATAATTATGGTTTTGGATTTTCTATTCCCATGAGATGGTTGGATTAAGTATGAAAAAAACGATTGTAACAACATTGCTTTTTGGCCTGTATTCATTGGCCATTCAAGCACAAGAAATAGGCACGGGTAAGTCCCTGAATATTTTAAATAATGAGAATTTTGAAGGGTTTGAAAACCTAGACTCTGCTATTCTCAAGGCCCGTGTGGTCATGACTGGAGAAAACCATACCTATGTGACTTTTAATAGTCAGATGGAGTTGAAAATGCTTCGGTATTTGAATCAAAAAACGGGTCTGCGTGATTTTGTAATTGAATTGGGCGGGGCAAGGGCTCATTTTCTCAACCGCTACATTTCCGGCGCTGACACCATGGCTGAAAAGTATTTGAAAGCAACCACCTCTCCCCGGTATATGGATTTGTTCAAGCGATTAAAAAAATTCAATATGGAACTGCCAGATTCACTGAGAATCACAGTGCATGGAATCGACGTTGAGAGATTTAACGACTTACCTGTAATGCGCTTGTCGGAGTTATTGCCTGATTCTGCAGTTCCAAGCGCATTGTTTACAGCGGTGGATGCTATTGAAATGGCTTCCGCGCATTTATTGCGCAGTGGACTCGAGGATTATGAAACTGCGCGCGATGAGTCGGGCTGGGGTAGGTATAATTATCCTGCATTTTATATCGGGTTAACCATTTATGAATTTCTCGATTACTATGACAGTCTTAAGCCACAATTTCAGAATTGGTTAGGGCCAAAATTTAAAGAAGTAGATGATGTTGTAGGTTGGCTCAGAGAATACAAGCAATGGAAGGATTTTGAGAATACCACCTATCAATATATTTGGCGTGAAGAAGGCATTTACACGAATTTTTCAGAAATTCTGAGACAGCATCCTGACCAAAGGTTTTATGGACAATTTGGCCGCTGCCACGTGGCGTATGAAGAACAAAATGGCAACTGTGGTTGGTATGGATACCATTCGGTTATCAATAAATTGAAAACGCGCTATTTTAAGGGTCATGATTCTATATTGACCTTAGGTATTTTTTACTATGGTTCACCTTCAGGTTCTTATTACAGCTATGGTGATCGCGAGGATGATGATAAGTTACAGGATGAGATAGATGAGCTTATAGACAACACAGAAAGAAAAACGGTTACCTTGTTTGATTTACACGATGAACTTGCGCAGATGCCCATGCTGGCTGCGAAATTTAGCTATGCCATTGTAAACAATCAATACATAGAAGAGGAAGAAGATTCTATTGAAAGTGAAGTGTATACTGCGGATGAAGTAACAACCAAGGAGTTTGAACCTTACAGCTACTGGGGTGCAGGGTATACGTTTTCAAATATCAATACAGATGTCTTGGGAAATCATGTGGCTTCCAATGGGATTTCGAGTACCATTCGACCTATGGGATTCGCGAGTTTGGTTGTGGGTACATCAGATGTTATTGCAACTGAAATGCGAGTGAATTGGTATCCTACTATAACCTTGCATAAGGATGGTGATGGGGAACTCCGCTATGGCGCGATTACAGGAAATTTGAAACTCGGATATCAATTTTTGAAGAAAAAACATGTGCAGTTGAACGCAGGTATAGACTTGGCTTATGGCCGCGAAAAAGTGTCTTTAATTAATGATTCTACGAGTTTTCTTGCGGCAAGAGCAGATAAGCACTTTACCCATCATTCTTTTAATGCAGGTCCAACAGTGCAAGCCTTATTTTATTTCGGCGAAATATTTTATTTTGGGGTGCATGCAAGCCGGCTATATGATTTTACATCAAATCAATGGTATTACGCAGGCAGCAGGCAGCAATATGGTGAAGCTGGAAAAGTGAGTGCAGGTTTTTCTGGGGTGTACTATGGGATAAGTTTAGGAATCGCTGCACCCTTATACGGTGGATATGAGGATTACAGTTATTATGACAAGAAGGAAGTAAAATGAGAGAGGCATTAAAATCACTGCCCAATATGGTTACTTTGGGCAATCTGCTATGCGGCCTGATTGGAATTGAACGTCTTTTTGCTGGTGAGTTAATCACTGCATTTGTGCTCGTATTGGTGGCTGCAGTTTTGGATTTTATGGATGGGTTTTTGGCACGACTGCTCAAAGCGGATGGGGAGATGGGTAAGCAACTCGACTCCTTGGCCGATTTGGTCACCTTTGGGGTCTTGCCCGGATTGATATTTTATCATTATATGATGTTTTACGGGTATTGTTACCCGAACGGATTTTGTACAAGTAGATATGCTTGGCTCGTGATACCGGCAGCTGCGGCATGGCGCTTGGCGCGATTTAATGCCAGTGCGCCGAGTCTCACAGGTTTTGTGGGTGTGCCTGTTCCAATTGCGGGTATTGCACTTTCATCGATTGCCTTGAGCTTGTCCTCAATTGATGGTTGGGCCCCAGGCTTGTTGCAACCTATTCTGAGCAATTTTTATTTCTTGTCTATGGCGCCAGTTGTGGTAGCTTGGTTCATGGTGAGTGAATTTCCGATGATGGCCATGAAGTTCTATTCAGGCGATACACAAAAAGTTTGGAAACTGTCACTGGTGGCGGCTTTACTTGTGGTTATTGTTGTTTTTCGCCGCGATGCAGGAATTCCTGTATTATTGGTCTATGTTTTGATGTCTCTTTTAGCGAACTTTGCAAACACAAAAAAACAACATGGCTAAAGTTGGAATAATAATGGGCAGCGACAGCGACCTAGAAGTGATGCAGGAAGCAGCGCGTATATTGGAATACTTTGATATTTCTTTTGAGCTTACAATCGTTTCTGCGCATCGCACTCCACACCGTTTGGTGGAGTATGCGGGTAAGGCCCACGAAAGAGGCATTCGCGTGATTATAGCGGGTGCGGGCGGTGCTGCGCATTTGCCCGGAATGGTGGCTAGCATCACACATTTGCCAGTTGTTGGGGTTCCTGTGCGTTCATCCAATTTAAATGGCATGGACAGCTTGTATTCTATTGTACAGATGCCTCCAGGTGTTCCTGTTGGAACTATGGCCATCAATGGGGCGAGAAATGCCGGTATATACGCTGTGCAGATTTTGGCAGCACAAGACGAAAACTTGGCCGAACAAATGCGCGCTTACAAGTTGAAGGTGAAGGAGGAGGTAGAAGAGAAAGCCAAGCGCATTGAAAAGTCGGGCTATGAGGCCTACTTGAATAAAAACAGCCTAGATTAAATTCCCTGACCATGATTATTGTCGGTAAGGTTTTGGTTTCAGAACCTGTTTTGGAACGGAAATTTGCTTGTCAAATCCTTTCCTGTAAGGGAGCATGCTGTGTGCAAGGCGATAGCGGAGCCCCCTTGGAAACTGACGAATTGGAAATTATAGAAGAAGCACTCCCCGCGATTAAGCCTTTTATGTCTGAAGAAGGATTGTCCTTGCTGGCAGAAAAGGGTTTCCACGAAACCGATCCAGATGGGGATTTGGGTACGGTGTGCTCTACCTCGGGTGAATGTGTTTTTGTACGGTATGAAAATGGAATTGCTGCCTGCAGCATAGAACGGGCTTGGGAGGCTGGAAAAACTTGGTTTAAAAAACCATTGAGTTGTCATCTATATCCCATTCGCGCCAAACAATATGGGGAATACATCGCACTGAATTATCACAGCTGGAGTATTTGTTCTGACGCCTGCGCTGCAGGTGAGAAAGACCAAATACGGGTGCATCATTTTCTGAAGGATGCCTTGGTGCGCAAATTTGGTCCTTCTTGGTATCAGGAACTTGAAGAAGTTGCTGAGGCTTGGGGGAATAAATAGGTAACTGTTGCTGTGAGTTTATCATCACAACAGCAGCACAGATATCATACCGGTTACCATTAATAATTTCAGCAGTCTTTGTATAATGGTGAAATCCTTTTTCTCACTGGCGTTTTTTAACTTCAAGGAAATATAAACCACTGGGGCGAGGATCAATAGTGTGGCATAAAGATTAAACCAAATATTGCCATCCTTGACCATGAGGTACAAGGTTTCTCCAGCAATAAGTAGGAGATAGATAGCAGACAACAACACGGCTTTGGATACCCCAAACTCAATAGGGAACGTCTCGTATTCCTGTGCACGATCACCTTCAATATCTTCAATATCCTTGATGATTTCACGCGGCACGGTTATGAAGAAAGCGAATAGGGCATATTCTGCAAAATATCCATCAAAGCGGGCATATACACCCAATCCGCTTGCGAATACAGTGGCGCCAGCCATGAAGCCTACAAGCAAGTTTCCCCATAAGGTAGAACCTTTTAAATCAGAGGAGTAGAAATACAACAT
>JBEIRK010000166.1:0-4568 GCA_040376005.1 Flavobacteriales bacterium | reverse complement strand
AATCAAATAACGGTGAATTTTGCGATTACAGGTCGCCCGTTTCGTATCGGGATTTGGGATCAGCAAAAAGGCAAAAACCTTCCCGGAAAACTCATTTTCAATAGTGATTCACTCATATCGGTTGCAGGAAATTACATCTTGGATTTGAAAACGCCTGTTGCGGTTACAGGCACCTTCTTTGTTGGGGTGCGACAGTTGGGCACCAACAACGTAGCATTTGGTTACCAATTGGAAGACCCAGTGCGGCCCGGTACCTTCTTTTATGCAGCACCCTTAGGAGATACCAATTGGGTGGATTTTGCACCCGATGCACCCTACAAATTTTTGATAGAACCCAGAATGCAGGGTGATACAGACCTTACGGTACTGAGTGCAGATTATCCGAAGGACAGTATTGACAGATACACAGTTGACACCCTAGCGCCAAAAGGCACCATCGCCAATATTGGCGCACGCAGTATCTCGGATTCTTTTAGGGTATATTGTGAAATAAGGTATTTTGGTAAGTTGGTTTACAAAGAAAGTTATAGCGACACCTTAAGCGCAGGTAAAAAAAGGACTTATACCTTCCCCAAAACTTTTGTTCCTAAAGATTTTGGTGAGCATGAGTTGATTATTTTTACTTCCAAATCCACGGATCAAATTGCGGATAATGATACATTGAGACGGAAGTTTTTTGTGGGAGTGAAAAAGGATGTCATGGTGTCTACCGTATTTGATCCACCGAACAATGCGGTATATGAATATTTATTGGACACTATTATGCCCGTGGCTACCATACAAAATCCTGGATTTGACAATAGTGTTGTGTTTAGTGCGCGGTGTATTATGTATAAAGGCAATACCTTAATATACAATCAAAGTCAGAACTTGTCCCTTGCTAAATTTAACAGTAGAATACTCTTTTGGCCAACCTATTTGTGCAAAGATACCGGCAAGATTCGTGTTGAATTTATTGTATCCATGACAGGAGACAAATATCGGCTTAATGATACAGCGAGAAGGAATATTATCATTGTAAAACGCTATGATTTGGGGATTGATTCACTGGTGCTTCCCCGTTCTAATGTGTATTATAGTTTAGGCACCTCATTTAAGCCACAATTCCGCGCTTACAACGATGGTATTTTGGACGCGGCTGGGGTGAAAGTAGCCTGCCATATTCGAAGCAGCTATACGAACCAAGTGTATAGAGATACCGTATCGATAAATGTGGATGCAAAGCGCAACTTTATGGGGCAGATGAAGCTTACCTACAAACCACCAGTGAAGGGGTTGTATACCGTAAGTTTCAAAACCATATACACAGGAGATTTGGTCAAGGCCAATGATTCTGTTGCCTATAATTTCCATGTAGGCGCGCCCTATGATTATCGCGCAGTGGCTGTATTGAGTCCGAAGCCTACAGACACTTTTGGCGCGGGCAGTGCTGCGCTGGCACCTAAGATTCGTTTGCGCAATAACGGCTACTTAAAAAATGGGGACATTGTGCCGGTTGTGGTTCAGATTTGGCAAGGCTCGAAGCGGGTTTATTTTGACATTAAGAGTTTGAATTTAGATACAGGGCAGCAAGTGGATTTAGATTTTGCAAAAACCTTTATTCCCATATTTGCGGGTGAGCATAAAATCTTAGCCTATACCAATTATGTATCGGATGTGGTGCGTTTAAATGACAGTGCCATTTCAAAGTTCTATGTAACCGTTGGCAAAGATGCCAGTATTTTGGGTATAGACAGCCCTCAGGTGCAGGTGAAATATGGAGCACGTGAGGATATTGTACCCATAGCAGCTACTATAGTGAATTATGGAAAATCAAGCGTTTCACCTTTGAAAACTACAGCTCAAATTTGGCTGGGAAATACCAAGGTGTATGAGATTTCAAAAGACGACACACTCAAGGCCTTTGAATCCAAAACAATGTCTTTTGGAAGTGGCTATATACCGCAGTCTGCAGGCTTATATAGGCTGCTTATATACACCTACAGTCCTGTGGATCAAAATATCTATAATGATACCCAAGAGCAGTGGATACAGGTAATCAAGCGACATGATATTAAGGTGCAATCATGGTTGCAGCCAAAAACGGGCAGTGTTTTCTTTTTGGGAGGAAAAACGGCCTTAGAAGTGGCCTTGGTTCAAGATGGCGTGGATACAGTGTTGGCTCGTCAAGGAAAAGTGATGTTTGCTATAAAAAGCAGCAGTGGAATCGAAGTGCATAAAGACAGCGCAAATTATTCAGGTTTGGATGCAAGGGCAGGTATTTCTATATTGGCATTGGATTCGTGGGACTCAAAAAATCCGGGCATTTATACTGGATATGCTTGGTTGAAATCCAACGACAAATTCCCTGAGAATGACACCTTGGTATGTGTGTTTGAGTTGCGTGTAAATTCCGTATTAGGATCCGCGAGAAATGGTGTTTTGCTTTATCCCAACCCCAGTGGAAGTAGGATTTACATAAAAGGGCTCTCAGATGCGGTTGACATTCATGCGTATGATATGACGGGAAGGCAGCATGTGCTGGCCACCTTGGCGCCTATGGAATATGATGTGAGTGCATTGCCTTCAGGAATGTATACGATACGCATATCTGAAGGAAATAGCAGCTATACATTCAGGTTTGTCAGGGAATAGTCGCTGAATCGTCAGGACAAGGTATTATTGTGCTTATCGGCCGTTTACCTATGCAACAAATGAAGGTATAGACGTTCTAAAGAAAAGGGGCAAAACGAATTTGCCTGCAAAAACTTTAAAACCCTATATCATGAACACAGTGTATTTTCTAGCAGCGTACTTTCTCATTTGCACCCTAGGTGCAGTAGTAACTCAAATTACAGGACACAGTGGCCGCAACATCCGCGAAGCCTTGTTGGTTTGGTGGTTTTTACCACTAGTGGTGCTGTATGTTTTTACCTCATTGATATTTGAGGGGCCGCATGGGTTTTCTAAGAGCATGCGGGAATTCAAGAATGAATTACTCAATGATTAAAATACGATTTAAAAAGAGTTGAAGCCTATGGTTTAAGGCATTTTGGCAAAGCGGGGCACCGAATTGCCATGATGAACCACCATTTCTTCAAACATGTGTATAGGGCGCACCCAAAGTGTGCCTTTTTCTATATCAGGGGTTTCATAAAGGGGTCTGTAAACCACAAGTTTTTCAAGGGTTTCACTATGCAAGGCAAATCCAATTACTTCATATTCTTTGCCCTTGTAGTGCATGTATTTACCGGGGGTAATCATCGGGGCGAATTAAAACAAAAAACCCGATTCCTAGGAATCGGGTTTTGAATGGGTGTATTGTGTAATTTATTACTTCATCAAACCAGCGAAATGATGCACCGTGCGAACCAATTGGCTCACGTAGCTCATTTCGTTGTCGTACCAGCTCACCACTTTAATCAGTTGGGTGTCGCCTACAGTAACTACTTTGGTTTGGGTAGCATCAAACAATGAACCATAGGTAATGCCGATAATGTCGGTGCTTACCAATTCTTCTTCAGTGTAGCCAAAGCTATCGTTAGAAGCGGCTTTCATGCATGCGTTAATTTCTTCTGCAGTGGTTTTCTTTTCACACACACAGGTAAGTTCAGTTACAGAACCTGTAATGGTTGGAACGCGTTGCGCACCACCATCCAATTTGCCCTTTAATTCAGGCAATACCAAGCCGATGGCTTTTGCAGCACCTGTGCTATTAGGCACAATATTCTGGGCAGCTGCACGGGCACGGCGCAAATCATTCTTAGGATGCGGCGCATCCAAGGTGTTTTGGTCGTTGGTATATGCGTGGATGGTAGTCATGCTACCTGCAAGCAGTGTAAAGTTATCGTTCAAGGCTTTTGCCATCGGAGCCAAGCAATTGGTAGTGCAGCTTGCGCAGCTAATGATGGTTTCAGAACCGTCTAGAATATGGTGGTTAACATTGAAAACTACTGTTTTAAGGTCGCCAGTAGCAGGAGCAGAGATAACTACTCTTTTTGCACCTGCAGTGATGTGTGCAGCAGCTTTATCTTTATCGGTAAAGAATCCGGTACTTTCGATAACCACGTCTACACCGTGATTGCCCCATGGAATTTGAGCAGGGTCGCGTTGTGCGTAGATCTTAATTTCATGACCATTTACAATAATGGAGTTGTCAGTGGCGGTAACCTGTTCGTTGAAGCGGCCTTGAGCACTGTCATATTTCAGCAGGTGTGCAAGCACTGCAGGACTTGTTAGGTCGTTGATGGCAACTACGTCGATGCCTTCCATGTTGTAGATCTGGCGGAAAACCAGGCGGCCGATGCGGCCAAAGCCATTAATGGCAACTTTTACAGAACTCATTTTATTCGGTGGATTTTTGAGGGTGCAAAGTTACCATTTATTTCTGGCTTAAAAAATCTTGCATACAGAAAGCACCTTGCTGGGTTTGCGCAAACACATGGGAATGCGCTTGAAGACCTCAGTGTTTAATTTTCGTTGAAAGTGGCTGTTATTGCTATTTAAAAGGTATATACAGCCTGCAACTGCCAAGTTCTTGGCGGCCTTAAGTCAGCAGGACGGTTGAAATACACGGTGTTTGTAAGGTT
>JBEIRK010000034.1:0-20407 GCA_040376005.1 Flavobacteriales bacterium | reverse complement strand
TTTGGCCCGAACAGCAAGGATACAAGCACAGCAAGTAGCTTTACGCATCAATATAAAACTCCAGGATACAAGAAAATTGTGATGATAGGAGGAATTCCCGGAACCTGCGCAGACACAGTTTCATTTAACGTGCATGTGCGTTACCCCGATGGTATTCTAAGTATTCAGCACAAAATCAATTATGCTTGTATCCCGGGCAGCACAGACTTAAGCGCTACCATCAAAGCAGGTTCAGGTTGGAACTATTACTGGGACTTAGGCAGTGGGCAAATAGAGAACACACCTTCAGTTTCAGCGGCTCAATTTCCAAATGCTGGGCAGCAACGCGTGCAACTCCAAATTACGGATGCATTTGGCTGCTTATATGCCGCCCAGGATACCTTCCGCTTATACGCAGCGCCCAATATTAGTATAAACACAAGCAGCAAGGATACTCAGTGCATAAAAGGAAATGGATTTGCCTACCAATTTACTGCTACAGATACAACTAAGCCAGTATCATACAAATGGGATCTTGGAGATGGAAATGTATCTATCAAGGCCATACCAGCATTCCATAAATACGCATCTGTTGGATCTAAAAAGGTTCAGCTCTCTGTAAAAGATGGCCATGCTTGTTTGGATACCGCTACCCTATCGGTCTTTGTTAACGAGTCTCCAATAATTACCATTACTGGCGATACCGCTTGCGAAGGCGAGACATTAAGATTAAGCTCTCGAGTTCTGCCAGTAAGTGTAGCTGTAAATTCGATTACATGGTATGATGCGAACAATGCTGTAGCTGGAAGTGGTGCGAATTTAACATTGAGCAACCTTACCCCTAGGGTAAGACAGTACTATGCCATAGCACAAGCGGCTGGTGGCTGTGCAGATACGTCAAATATCGCAGCTACTGAGATTTTAACTGCTCCAACAGCCCTATTCAATGCCGAAATACAGAAAGCTACAAGTGCAGGGGTGCGGGTATTCTTTAAAGACAGCAGCACAGGTGGCGCAAGCAGTTGGAAATGGTATCCTGAATACCCTGACAGGAACGCAAGTAGCGGCGCACAAAACCTGAACTATTTATATTCACGCCTAGGCAAGGTTAGCGCGATGTTGGTGGTACAGAATGGGCAAGGTTGCAAAGATTCTATAGTTAAAGAATACGTGCTTATCAGTGATGAGCTCATCTTTGTTCCTACTTCTTTCTCTCCGAATGGAGACAACTACAACGAGTATTTCAAACCTGATGGTTTGTCTGCTATAGCATCTTATGAAATGGTGATTTACAACCGTTGGGGGGCGAAAATATTTGAAACCCAGGACGCTACTCAAGGATGGGACGGCAACTACATGGGAGATCCTGCGCCACAAGGAGGCTATGCTTATTACATCAACTTGGTATTCTTGACGGGTAAGCGTGAGGTAATTCACGGAGAATTCACCCTCTTGCGCTAATTATGAGATCAGGAGCACAGCATACTGCCGGCCCATTGGGATGGACAAAGCGACTCCTCTTTTTCTGTACTTTCTTAGTTTTGCAACTGTTTCCACAGGTAGCAAAAAGTCAAACCACACAAGGCACGGATTTTTGGCTTACGCCAATGATCAACTATGTGAATACGGATAGTTTTTTTGTAATTCTCTCTGCGGAAAAGGCAACCAATGCAAAGGTGGAAATCCCCTTGCTCGGTTTTAGCCAAACAATTTCACTCGGGTACAATGATTTGATTCGGGTGTACATACCCAATTCTTACAAACCCAGCAGTCTTGATACGACATGCGACTGCGGAATCCATGTAACTTCTTTCTTGCCCATATCGGTTTATACACTCAGCGCCCAATCTGCCACCACAGATGCGAGCTGTATATTCCCTACTGCGGTGCAACCTGCAGGGGGGGAATACTTCACCTTAAACCCAATCAATTATAGCTCTGGATATAACATTGGCAATGAAGTGGGTGTGGTTTGTATTGACGACTCTGTTACTGTGCAAATTACGCCTGCAACAACTACTTCCAATGGCTATCCTGGAGGCGTTCCGTATTCCAAAAAACTCTACCGTGGACAAGTATATCTCTTCTCCAGCGCATCTAAGGTAGGACTTGAAGGTTCCATCATCAAGGCGTCTGCAGGGAAAAGAATTGCAGTATTTAGCGGTGATAAATGCATCGCCATTCGTTGTGCCGCTTGTGACCATGTATATGAAGAAATACCACCTACACCTACCTGGGGTAAGAATTTTGTGCTAACGCCCTTCTCCCAGCAAGACAAGGGTTATGACTACCAAATCATTACTGCTAGCAATGGCACCGAAATACGGGAAAACGGAGTGCGCATTGCAACCCTAAACCGAGGGAATGTATTTTACAGGAAAGTAAATGGCGACAGCAGTTTCTGCTTAACGAGCACCGAGCCCATTTTATTGGTGCAATATATGACCGGAAAAAATTGCCAAACCGTAGGTGGAGACCCGGCTATGTTGGTAATTAACCCCTTAGAACAAACCATTAAATACGCCACTGTTTCAACAGCCAATACAACCTTAGTAAAAGACCATTACATCACTATAGCAATTCCGAAATCGGGTATAGACAGTGTGTACCTAGATGGTGCATTATTGGCGAAAAACAGCTTTGATACCGTCCCTTGCGGATCCTATTATTTCTATAGAGGAAAAGTAAATCCTGGCAACCACACCATTGAATGTCGGTATGGTTTTATCTGCTATTTATATGGTATCGGCGGATTTGAAAGTTATGCCTATAGCGCGGGAAGTGGGCTTAGAAATTTAAAGCGATATATTGTTTCTGAGAGTTACCCCTCTTGCGATTCTGGTTTTATTGTAAAACTCACTTCCTACGGCGACACTGCAAGTTCATTTAGATGGACATTTAATGGAACCCAAAAGGACACCGTTCGTTCCCCCTTTTTCTATGTCAAAAAACCAGGTATTTACCCCGTTAAATTGTTATATAAATTGGTTGGTAAGAAAACCTGGGATAGCACCATGATAGACGTGTTGGTTGAAAAACCCAAATACACTGATTTCATTTTATTTGATAAAAAAGTAGTTTGTGACACCCAACTTACGATTACTCTTCCCAAAGCCCCATTTTTAAAATACAAATGGAACACTGGAGAGACTTCTTCAGAAATTAAAATAAAAAAATCAGGCAAATATGTGGTTGATATCAAAAACACAATCACAGGATGCAATATCAAAGATTCTTGTGAACTGAGTTTTTTTAATCCAGTGCGCGTGGGATTGAAATACAAGATGACCCTTTACTGTCCAGGAATTCCGCTTTATCTATACGATAGTAGTGCTGTAGTGAATGATAGCATCACCTCTTATTCTTGGTATGCTGATCAGTATTTAATTTCCAATTCCAAAGCGGATACAATTAAGTCTCCACGAGCAAACAAGTATGATATTAAACTCATCATTGAAACAAAAAATGGGTGCAAAGACAGTGCTTCAGCAGGGATATTTATCTCAGATTTCCCAGTGGCGAGACTTGGAATTAAAAAGTTAGATTCATGCTACAAAACCAATCTATTTCGTTTCAACAGTGGCAGTACAAGCACACTCGGGAAAATCAACAAATTGAAATGGCTGTTTAGCAATGGAGATACGGTATTTGGAATGCAACCCCAGCTCAATTTCAAAGATTCCGGTCTAATAAAAGTTCGCATGATTGCGTACACGGAAACGGGTTGTTTTGATACGACAGATGCCATGAGTTTTCGGGTGTATCCCGCACCGAAATCAGCTGTTTTGGTACAAGACAGTTCTATTTGTTTAAATGGCAATTACTTTGATTTTAGGGATGGCACAGTAACTGATGGAAAGAGCAAGAAATACTTATGGGATATGGGCGATGGCTCCGGAAACACATTCCAAAATGCTGGAAAAATCGCTTATGCAGACACGGGTGTATATCAGGTAAAATTTATTGCTTCATTTACAACAACAGGCTGCGGAGATACCGCGTATAGAAAGGTAAAAGTGATACAAAATCCAAAGGCAATTATCACTCTAGACAGCAGCAATTTTTGTTTAAATCGAAATTATTATGCATTCCGAAGCAGCTCTCAACGAAACGGGGGTTTGACTGAATCTATAGTATGGAAATGGGGCGATGGAAGTGAAACACTTAATATTTTTTCTCCTAAAAAAACCTATGGAAGTGTGGGTACTTTTAAGGTAAAAATGTACTACAATACTGGAAAAGGCTGTCTAGATTCTGCGAGTAAAAATGTTATTATCTACAGCAGTCCTACCGCTGTAATCGGCATCACGGACAGCTTTTATTGTGGCGACGAGAATTACTTCATTATCGCCAATAATTCTGCTGCACCTACAAATGCACGCTGGAATTGGAATTTTGGAGATGGCAATACATCTACGGTAAAGACACCAGGGAAAATACAATATGCGAAGCCGGGTACATATACGATACAACTCGCGGTGCGCGATCCACTAACTACATGCACAGACACTGCAAAAAGGAAGGTAAAAGTCCTTCAATTTCCTGAATTAAAAATCATACAACGCGACACTGCGGTGTGCTTTGCGGGTGACACCTTATTCTTTGAAGACAGCACCTATTATGGAAATCTAATCCCACGCAGGCGCTGGATATTTGACAACAATATAGACACCAACATACGTGTCAATTTAACCTACAAAACCGCTGGCATTAAAAATATTCGGTTTATAGGTGGCGAGCCCAATGTATGCGCTGACACCTTTGAAACCACAGTGCATGTAAGATACGATGCAAATCCTTTAACAATAACATTAAATGTAGCAGATGCTTGTGCTCCGGCGCGCGCCAATTTCCAATGCACAGGCAGTAAAAGCAATTGGACTCATGAGTGGTCGGATCTCTCAAATGGCCGCAACTGGTCGGTGATCGCCCCTGCGAATATTGCTTTCACCACCTCCGGCACATACCCCATCCGATTGCGAACATGGGACGATTTAAATTGTCCATTCGAAAAAACGGATACCCTAGAGATTTTTGCCAAACCAACAGCAGACATTCAGGTTATAAGTTCAGATAGTCAATGTTTACGTGGTAATAATTTCAACTTTGCAGCTACGACAGCTAATGCAGCTTGGCCTGTGGTATTTAATTGGCAACTCGATGAACTCAAAGCTGCAAACGATAGTTTGCCATCAGCGAAATATGCTTCAGATGGACTAAAAAATATTCAGTTAATTATTCGCGATCGCAACAGTTGTTTTGATACGGCAAGCCGCCAAATTATGGTATTTGAAATGCCCAAAAGCGCGGTTATAGGTGATTCTTCCT
The DNA here is from genome assembly GCA_040376005.1 of Flavobacteriales bacterium. Taxonomy (GTDB): domain Bacteria; phylum Bacteroidota; class Bacteroidia; order NS11-12g; family UBA955; genus JAGXTF01. The sequence goes on along the minus strand of JBEIRK010000034.1, from coordinate 15,100 downwards.
GTCCTGGAAGCCTCATGAAGCTCACTGCAAGCAATAGTTTGGCTGACAGTAAGATTAAAAGCAGCACCTGGTATATCGACAATACTGCTTCTGGAAAAGGAAAAATCTATGACTATGCAAGCAATACAATAGGAGGTGCAACTGCCTATGTCATTTCAGAAACGATCCATGGGTGCAAGGACACGTCCAACACGGTGCAGCTGCTAACCTATCCCAATCCAAGTGCGAAATTTGGTGTAAGCATTGGCACCGCCACAGGACTTGGCATTCCCGTTTTATTTTTTGATAGCAGCACAGGTGCAACCCAGTGGAAATGGGACATAGAACCCAATGTGAGCTTTAGCAGTCCCTCCTTTACCTATATCTATAAAAGAACAGGAGATACGAAACCCCGGTTGATTGTGCAAAATCCGCAAGGATGCGCCGATACTGCATTTCTAGAATTCACCTTATTCTCAGGAACGGATGGCTGGGTGCCAAGCTCATTTACTCCAAATGGCGATAATAGAAATGATCAATTTATTATTGGTGGATTGTCTGCAGCGAGCACATTCACAATGAGCATTTTTAACCGTTGGGGAGAGAAGGTATTTGAAACCAGCGACCCTTCAATGGGTTGGGATGGCACCTATCAGGGACAAGCCGCGCAACAAGGCGTGTATGCCTACACAATACATGTATTGTATTTCAATGGTATTCGCCGCAGTTTCCAGGGTCAAGTGACGCTGCTGCGTTAAACCAATTTTACGGACACCACCTTCCGTTCATATTGGGTTGAACTAAGGATAACACACCCTTTTTGTTTTCGAATTAATCCAATCACATGGCAATCCAAACTTTGCCATATATGGAAAAAAGAAAATTGCAGGTAGCGGTCATGAGTGATTTACACCTAGGCACTTATGGCTGTCAAGCAAAGTCCATCATCCATTATTTGCGCAGTATTGAAACTGAAATACTCGTGCTCAATGGAGATATTATAGACATGTGGCAATTCAGCAAACATTATTTTCCGGAAAGCCATATGCAGGTAATTCGAGAAATATTTGGGCACCTGTCCAAAGGCACCAAAGTATATTACATCACAGGGAATCACGACGACCGCCTTAGAAGCTATACGGATTTAGAAATGGGACAATTTGTACTTACAGACAAATTGGTATTGGATATGGATGGCAGAAAAGCCTGGATTTTCCATGGCGACGTATTTGATGCTACCACCCAAGGAAGTGCGAAAATTATTGCCAAACTTGGCGGCGCAGGTTACTCATTACTTATTCTTATAAACCAGGCTATCAATTGGACCTTGGCATTATTCGGAAAAGAGAAAATGAGTTTCTCCAAAAAAATTAAAAATGCCGTAAAAAAAGCAGTGATTTGGATTCAAAATTTTGAAGACACTGCGGCTCACCTTGCTATTGAAAAAGGATATGATTTTGTTATCTGCGGACATATTCACCAGCCCACAATTAAAAAGGTGTATACCATAAAGGGGGAAGTAACCTACCTAAATAGCGGTGACTGGGTGGAAAACTGCACAGCCTTGGAATACAATAATAAAGAATGGTCCATACATACACACAATGCCACGCGCAACACCGACATTGTGTATGATGAAGGGTTGAAAATTAAGATCCCTGATGTTGCCTCTGATGTGATAAGCCACTTGCTTCAACCCGCATCCTAATGCGCATACTTTATGCAGTCCAAGCCACGGGCAATGGGCATATCAGCCGCGCTTGTGATTTACTCCCTATTCTCAAGGAATATGGAGAAGTAGATATGTTGCTTAGTGGACGCAACTTTGGTTTAAAAAATCCATTCCCAACGGTTTACAAGTACCGCGGTTTTAGTTTGGAATACAATAAAAATGGTGGATTAAATATTCCTTTAATGCTGGCTAGGTTGCGCCCGCTGCGGATGTTAAAAGATGCATGGCACTTACCCGTAGAAAATTATGATGCGGTTATTAATGATTTTGAGCCCATCACTTCTTTGGCGTGCAAGCTGCGCAATAAACACAGTGTACACTTCGGACATCAGGCAAGTTTTCAAAGCCCCGTAGTACCCAGAACCCCGGTGCACAATAGACTAGGAGCCATGATTTTAAACAACTATGTATCGAGCACCAATTACATTGGCCTACACTTTAAAAGCTATGATTACAATATTTTCACCCCTATTTTAAACAGGGAAATTATACAAGCGCCGCATTCCAATCAAGGTCATATAACAGTATACCTTTCGCAATACCCATTGGAAGTCCAAAAAGCCTATTTCAAGAAATTTAAATCTATTGACTTCCATATTTTTAGCAGTGCATGTGACAAATGCACAACTGAAGACAATCTCAAAATATTTCCGGTAAGTAAAGATACCTTTAGCCATAGCTTAATTTCCAGCCATGGTGTAATCACTGGAGGCGGATTTGAAACACCGGCAGAAGCTATGTATTTGCAAAAGAAGTTATTGCTCATCCCGATTCAAGGACAGTACGAACAATTGTGTAATGCAGAAGCGGCTAAGGAATGGGGCGCAACGGTGCTATCAAGTTTAAAGGAACTAAATAATGAAACCTTGCGCAACTGGCTGGATGATTATCCACCAAAGAAACTAGAACTCCTTCATTCAAAGGAATCTATCATAGAGGCGGCATTAGCCGCGGCCTTTGGCGGTTTTTTTCAAGGGCTTCCAAGATAACATTTTCCAACCGATAGCGCTGGGGATATAGAGTGCAAGTAGCACAGCACTGAGCAGGAATTCTCCAAAAGTAGCATGGGCAATCACCAAAAGTATTCCCATAATCAAGGTTAGGAAGAGCAATTGTTCTGGTTTTTTATAGAGTGTTTTATCCCAGTAGAGGGCTGCCGCAGTAAAGACAAACAAGACAATACCAAATAGGAACATCACAATACCCAAGACATTCCAATACGATTGTTCAAAAAGAGAAACCCCACCGAGTATGGTAAGGAACCATGCCATTTGAAAAGCCAGTCGGATCATCGGTTTTTGATACATGGGGCAAATATCTTTCAAAATCTTGAAATTGTGCAATAAACAATACCGGTATTGTATCTTTGTGCACCAATTTATTATGATAATCGGAGTACCAAAGGAAATCAAAAACAACGAAAATCGCGTTGCAGTTACCCCTGCAGGTGTAGCTGAATTAACAAAACACGGCCATACAGTATATGTTCAAAGCACCGCAGGTGTGGGTAGTGGTTTTGAGGATGACGAATATGCAGCGGCGGGCGCAAATATGCTTCCCAATATTGAAGCAGTATACGCCATTGCTGAAATGATTATCAAAGTAAAAGAGCCAATTGAGCAAGAATATGGCTTGATTAAAAAAGACCAATTGCTCTTCACGTATTTCCACTTTGCAAGTCATGAGCCACTAACACATGCCATGATTAAAAGTGGTGCCGTTTGTTTGGCCTATGAAACCGTAGAAAAAGCGGATCGCAGCCTTCCATTGCTCGTTCCTATGAGTGAGGTTGCAGGACGCATGTCTGTGCAGGAAGGTGCAAAATACCTGGAAAAACCTATGGGTGGTCGTGGTATTTTGTTGGGCGGCGTGCCTGGTGTTAAACCCGCTGAAGTTATTGTATTGGGAGGTGGTATCGTAGGAACCCAAGCGGCAAAGATGGCTGCTGGTATGGGTGCACATGTAACCATCATGGACATCAGTTTGCCTCGTTTGCGCCAGTTGGATGATATCATGCCAGCGAATGTTCAAACACAATATAGCAATGATTACAATGTAAGAAACGCGATTAAAAGCGCAGATTTGGTTATAGGTGGCGTTCTTATCCCAGGTGCAAAAGCACCAAAACTCATTACCCGCGACATGCTCCCAAGTATGAAAAAAGGGTCGGTAATTGTTGACGTAGCGATTGACCAAGGAGGATGTTTTGAAACTTCAAAACCCACTACGCACGCTGAACCTATTTATGTAGTAGATAATGTAATCCACTATTGCGTTGCAAATATGCCTGGCGCTGTGCCGTATACCTCTACTTTAGCATTGACCAATGCTACCCTGCCCTATGCAGTGCAATTGGCCAATAAAGGTTGGAAAAAAGCATGTTCAGACAGCAATGAGTTGCGTCTCGGTCTGAACGTAGTAGATGGTAAAGTGGTATACAAAGGAGTAAGTGACGCCTTTAACTTGGCCTACACGCCTGTTGAACAGGTGCTTGGAGCCTCTGCTTCAAACTAATTGAAATAATCAAAAAAAGCTGCACCCTATGGTGCAGCTTTTTTTATACATCTATAAACCATGTCTATCGTTAGTCATAGAATTTACGGCAGTGGGCCTTCTTGTATTTATATCCTACACGGAATATTTGGCATGAAGGACAATTGGCACTATGCCGCAGGCATACTGGGTCAAGAATACACTGTAGTGACCCTAGATGCCCGAAACCATGGGCGCAGTTTTCACGACCATGTAATGCATTATGCAAGCATGGCTGATGATTTATGTGGGCTAATGGAACATTTAGGGCATGCTTCTGCAATTATTATGGGGCACAGTATGGGTGGTAAAACATCCATGACATTTGCTTCAAAATACCCTGAAAAAACTGAAAAGCTTCTGGTGGTGGACATTGCCATGCGCAGTTATCCTCCAGGACATATCCCCTATTTTCATGCCTTTGAGACCATAGATTTCATGTCTATTCAATCCAGAGGTGAAGCTGAAGAAGCACTAAAACCCTTTGCCCCCGACATGACGGTTCGGCAATTTCTGTTAAAAAATCTAGAACCTATTCCCGGAGGAGGGTATCAACCCAGATTCAATTTGCCTGCCATAAAACAGTTTTATGAAGAAAGTATCGGAAGCCTAGATCTGCCGTCAAGCAGCTTCAGCGGACCAACCCTATTTATAGCCGGCGATCGCAGCGGATACATCAAAGAGGAAGACAAACCCCGAATTCAAGAATCGTTCCCTAATGCACAGTTTAAAACCATTTCAAATGCCGGGCATTGGGTACATGCAGACAATCCCTCAGAATTTATTACAGTAGTTCAGCAATTTCTGAATAGCTAATTCTTACATTCGCAGGAGTAATGAAGTCTTTCATCGCTTGTTTTATTTTCATGCTTAGCCTAGGCACGATAGGTGCGCAAACGCCTGCAAAGCCCGCTGCGAAAGCAATTGGGAAGAAGTCTGAAAACAATTTTATCATCTTAAAATCAGGTGGAGGATTTGGTGTCGGTATGGCTGACTTAGGTAAAAGATTTTCATCTTGGGGAAGCATCCCTGTTTCGGTATATGCGAAAAAAAGTAACATCACCTTTGGACTCAGCTACCAACCTTTTTTAGGGAATAGAGTTAATATTGGAAATTTGTATGGCGGCATTTTGGGAAACAGCCAAATCATCTATGATATCGACGGCTTTCCTGCGCTGATCCGATATTACATGCGCGGTTTTGCGGTTCAAGGAAAAGTGGGCGGCTTATTCCAACCCACGCCTAAGTGGCAAAAAAGCAGAATAGAAGTCGCAGTAGGCGCTGGAATGATGCAGCACAGAATTCGTGCACGTTTTGATGTGGGCTCCGTGCCCCAGCTAGAGAATGACTACGCCCCCGGTTATGACCGATTGTGCAACGGTCTGTTACTCAGCCAAACTGTAAATTTCCATTACCTGAATACCGAAACAGTGAGCTTATTTGCAGGTATCGAATTTGGCCAAGGATTTACTAGAAATAGAAGAAGTTGGGATTATAGCACCATGCAGCAAGACAATACACTTCGCAAAGACTTGTATTTGGGATTCAACGCGGGAATCTTAATCCCTATAGCCTTGAAACAGGGTAACAAATCTGAAACAGATTATTACGACTGATGCTCACGTTCTTCTATAACTTAGGCATTCACCTGTTCACCTTCGCCATTTGGCTTTCCTCATTATGGAACACAAAAGCGCGAAAAATGCGCATGGGAAGAATGCATTGGCGCAAAGAAATTCAACATAAACTACCTCCCAAAAAAGCCAAAAGATATTGGTTTCATTGTGCCTCTCTCGGGGAATTTGAAATGGCTAGGCCCGTGATTGAGCAGTTACAAGTTGAATTTCCTGAAACTGAAATTGTCGTAAGCTTCTTCTCACCTAGCGGCTACGAGCAGCGTTCGCATTTTTTATGCACCGGTGTCTTTTATCTGCCCATGGACACGCCCAGAAACGCACGCAAATGGTATGAACTCGTGCAACCCGATGTTGCTGTTTTTGTAAAATATGAATTCTGGCTCAATTTCATGAAAGCAGGCAATGCTTATGGATGTGATATGACTGCCATAAGTGTACTGTTCAGAGAAGGGCAATTTTTCATAGAACCATGGGCTTCTGCATGGAAAGATGAGCTGCTAAAATTCAGGCGAATATTTGTTCAAAATAAAGCATCTGAGACGGTTGCCAAAGAAGAAGAATTCAAGAATATTATTGTTGCGGGGGATATTCGATATGATCGCGTATTGGATACCGTTTCTCATGCCGAGTCTATAGAAATTGCAACCGCCTTTAAAGGCAATTCCCCCCTACTCATTGGAGGCAGCACATGGCCAGAAGAGGAGAAACATGTATTCAATTATTTAAGCCTAAAAAGTTGGCCCTTGGGATGGAAATGCATATTGGCACCGCATGATATTGGACCCAAACATATTGCAGAAATCATGGATAAATTCTCGGATTATTATCCTGTACTTTTCTCTAAATGGGAGGAAAGCCAAGAGAAGCACAAGCATAAAATATTGGTAGTAGATAACATTGGATATTTATCGCGCTTATACCGATATGCTGATGCAGCGGTGATTGGCGGAGCATATGGAAAAGGGCTTCACAACATTTTGGAAGCAGCTGCATTCGGCATGCCTATTCTCTTTGGCCCTAAACATCAAAAATTCCCCGAAGCAGAAGAAGCCATTGATTGGGGTTTTGCCTGCGGGGCAAGGGACTATAATGAGTTTGAATTGTTTTTAAACCGTATGCTTGGAAATGTGGAATGGAGACAAGAAGCGGCACAAAAGTCAAGAGATTTTGTGAAACAACATTCGGGAAGTACTGAAATTGTGATGCAGTATTTTAGAACCATGCACAATTCAAATGCTTCAATAAATTAAGCCTCGGCCGCTTCTGCCAATCGCATTTGCTTGCTGGTTTGTCGGCTTCCATCATGGCTCCAACCTGGAGGTCCGAAAATATACATGAGTTTGTTTTTCAACCCGGGCGCAATGCGCACATCCTTTGCGATTTCAGCCCATTCTTTAAACACAACTACCCAAGGTTTATAGGTTTCTAGATTCTTGGTTAAGCCAAACTTTACCTTTGAATAATTGGGATCCTCGGCAGTATAGGTTCCAAATAATTTATCCCAAACAATAAAAATCATACCCATATTTTTATCTAGGTATTTAGGGTTTGAAGCATGGTGAACCTTGTGATGAGAAGGGCTAACAAAAACCCAATCCCAAATGGGAATTCGGCCTATCAATTCCGTGTGGACCAGACTTCCATACAATTGTTGTATGGCAAAAGCGAGCATCACATCCTCAGCACGAAAGCCGATAAATGCCAAGGGAAGAAAGAAAAAACCGCGGTATAAAGGTTCGAATACTGAACTGCGAAAACCCACTGTAATATTATATTTCTCGCTACTGTGGTGCACCACATGTACCGCCCAAAACAGACGTACCACATGCCCCAACCAGTGCACAACCCAGTATGCCAAATCGGTAAGCACCATTACTGCAATCCAATACCAAACGCCAGATTCATCCCAGAAAAACACACGATGGCCATATCCCCACGCCATGGTGACAATAAACACGCCCGCCATGAGTAGGGTTAAACCAATATTCATGGCTGTCATCAAGAAATTATTGATTGTATCTCGGGTATCGTACAATTTTAAATGTAAGACATTGCTAATCAAAATCTCTCCTACAATTGCAATTGCATACAACGGCACAGAAATCACCGTCATCATTCCTTCCCATGCGTAACCCATAGCGCAAAATTAAAGGTCATTTAACTATCTCCTAATGCATTTTAACAAAAAGACCTTCTGCGGGCTTCTTTTGGCCTTATTTTTGAATCTACAAAATCCGATGAATCGTTTGAAGAAAATACTTAAAATCAGTGGCATAGTGCTGCTCTCTCTTATCCTTATACTTTCAGTAGCCCCATTTCTTTTCAAAGGCAAAATTCTGGCGGCTATGAAAAAGACGACCAACGAACAACTCAATGCTAAGGTCGATTTCAGCAATGATATTCATCTTTCCTTCTTGAGAAATTTCCCAAATGTTTCATTGGGTATTGATCAGCTTTCCGTGGTTGGAATTGACAGTTTTGCCGGAGATACTCTCGTATACTTTCCGGAACTCAGGCTCAAATTGGATGTAATGTCAGTGCTCAAAGGGGAAGAAATCAGTATTAAATCTGTCAAACTCACACAGCCCAAAATCTACATAGAAACCTTGCGCAGTGGGCGGGCGAATTGGGACATTGTAAAAACCGATACAAGTGCGGTGGATACTAGCACCGGTGGAAGCTTTAAAATGGCACTTGATGAATTAAATATTGAAGATGGCCGTTTGGTATATAATGACCGGAGTTTAGACTTTTACACAGAACTCAACCACTTTAACCACAACAGTAAAGGCGACTTCAGCAGCAATGAATTCACCATGGTCACACATACTGAAACCCCTTCAATGATTCTAGGCTATGGTGGTGTTAATTGGCTCTATAAAATTAAAACGGCAATAGACGCCGATATCAAAATGAATTTAGATTCCATGAAATTCAGCTATGAGAAAGCGGCCGCTAAGTTGAATGAATTGGCCATTGAAAGCGACGGATTTGTGGACTTGAACGACAATGACATCGATATGGATATTGAGTTTAAGGCGCTTGAAAATTCCTTTAAGAATTTCCTAAGTTTGGTTCCAGGTGTTTATACGGAATCTTTTAAAGACGTGAAAACCACAGGCAGTTTGGCATTGGGTGGAAGCCTCAAAGGCAAAATGACGGATACAAAAATGCCAGCCACCGCCGTTAAACTGGAGGTAACAGATGCGTCTTTCCAATATCCAGGATTGGCCTATGGTGCCGATCGCATATTTATTAACCTTGCCTATACAAATCCGGACGGAGCCCCCGATAACAGCGTGTTAAACTTAGATAGACTTATGGCGCGTGTGGCAGGTGAAGTATTTAATCTCCGCTTGTTCTTAAAAACACCTGTAAGCGACCCCTATATTGATGCAACAGCCAAAGGCAAATTAGACCTATCGCGCATCTTAGGTCTTATTCCTATGGACAAAGGCACCAAACTAGCAGGATTGATTGATGCGGATATAGCAGCAAAAGGAAACTACAGCTCGGTAACCCATCAAAACTTTGGAGCATTGGATGCCAAAGGAATATTGAATATTAAGAACTTTTTATATCAAACACCTACAGACAAAGATGCTTATCTCATTGATGATCTCGCACTGAATTTTACACCCCAACATGTAGATGTAAATGCTTGCAAAGGTGCCATTGGAAAGAATGATTTTGATGTAAAAGGATCCGTACAGAACATGCTAGGGTATGCATTTGCGAATGAGAAATTGACAGGCAATGTGTCGTTCAATAGCAATTACATCAACGTAAATAGCCTTGTGGGAGACGCCCCAACTGCGGAAGAACCCAAACCCACAGATACAGCGCAATTAACCATTGTTGAGCTTCCTTCCAATATTGAAATGGCGCTTCAAACCTCCATTAAAAAGTTGATTTACGACAACTACATACTCACCGATGTGGGAGGAACCGCGCATTTGCACGATGCCCAAATTGATATGAAAGGACTCAGCGCGGGACTGCTTGGAGGCAGGGTTACCCTCAACGGCACCTACGATAGTAAGAATGTAAAAAGTCCATTTACTTCGCTAGAAACCAAATTGGAAAAAATGAATTTTGCAAGCAGCTTCAGCTACTTCCCCATGCTGGCGCGCTATGCCCCAGTTGCAAAATATATCGATGGTATATTCAACGCTTCTATTGATATGAGTAGCATTCTCAATCAGTATATGCAACCCAATTATGAGAGCATGAATGTAAAAGGCATGTTGAGTTTTACCGATGCCGCAGTGAAAAACCTAGACGTAGTAAAAGAAATAGGCAGACAGTTGAATGTGAATTGGTTAGAGAAAATCGAACTCAAAAACCAACAAGTTAAATTTGAAATTAAAGAAGGCATATTCAAATTATTGGATAGCCTTACCATACCATTGGCACAGGGTGCGAGTATGCGCTTGGCGGGACAAACCAAACTGAACCGCACAGTGGCCTATGGAGGTTGGATAAAAATACCGAGAAAAGCACTAGGTGCTGGAAACAAAGCTTTGGATGGATGGATAAAACAGGCCGGGACAAAGGGATGGAATTTGAATGTTGAAGAGATGATTCCTGTAGATTTGGGGGTTACAGGAGATTTACTCAAACCTAAAGTTAACGTTTCGTTAAAAGGATTTGCCCAATCCACAGCGCAGAGCTTAAAAGAACAAGGAAAAGAAAAACTGACCGATGAGGCTGCGAAGAAAAGAGAGCAGGCGTTGGCAGCTGCACAGGGGCAGGCAGACAAGCTAAAGGCGGAGGCGGCTAAGAGAGCTGAGCAAGTGCGCCAAGAAGGAAAGGTTGCGGCAGACAGAGTGAGGGCTGAAACTAAAAAAGGGGGAGATGCAATACGAAGCCAGGGGGATGCCGCATACGATAGAATTATGGCTGAAACCGAAACCACTGCTAAAGCAGCTGAGTCAAGAGTAGCACTGCCTGCATTGAAAAAAGCGGCTGGGGACAAAGTGCGCAGTGAAGGAAAGAAAAAGGCGGAATCAGCGAAAGGAGAATTTTACTTAAGGGCCAAGCAAAGCGAAGATGCTGGAAATAAAAAGGCACAGCAACTAGAGGATGAAGCCAATAAAAAGGCAGTTGAAATTGAAGAGAAAGCGAATGAAGAAGCGGACACATTACTCCGTGAAGCGGAAGAAAAATCAAAGATTTAAGTGTCTGTGTTAAAAAAACATTTCCAGTATATCAACCCAAAACACAACTCCATACAATAAAACCAATCGGTCATATATTGACCATCCTCAATTGAGTTGAAAGCCCTGTTGTTATTGCAAATTTCACGGTTTTAAATTATATTTGTAGAAATCTGGTCATTATTTGTGTAATGAAAATTATCGGTTTTTATATTTTTCTTTTTAGTGTTTCATCTCTGTTGGCAGATGCATTTAGTTGGAGTTCAAAACTATTCAACTGGACACACAATTGGGGAGAAGACAATACAATATGGGTCAATGTATTCATGTCAGTCATCGGTTCATTCCTTATGATTATTGGCGGCAATTCTAAACGAAGCTCCCACTTTCCTGAGGAAGAAGAACTAAAAAAGAATGACAATTTGAATAGCAACTGACACAAGCCGGGTGCAATAACTGCAAATTTGTCATAAAAACCCCCTTGGCACGAAAGTGGGAAGTATCGGTCAGACAATCAATCATCTTATATACTATGTCAGTAAATGTTAAGCCATTGGCAGATCGCGTTCTGGTAGAACCGACGCCAGCTGAAAACAAAACCGCTTCAGGAATCATCATTCCTGATACAGCCAAGGAAAAACCAATGAGAGGCACAGTAGTAGCTGCAGGCCCAGGAAAACCTGATGAACCCGTAACAGTAAAAGTAGGTGATGTGGTATTGTACGGCAAATATGCAGGCACCGAACTTACCGTAGATGGCAAAGATTATCTCATCATGCGTGAGAGTGATATTTTCGCAATCATCTGATAATCATAATAATAAACAAAAATGGCAAAGAAAATAGATTTTAACATTACCGCCCGCGAAGGTTTAAAACGCGGTGTAGATGCATTGGCAAATGCTGTAAAGGTTACCTTGGGTCCTAAAGGCCGCAATGTTGTAATTGATAAAAAATTCGGTGCACCGCAGGTTACTAAAGACGGTGTTACCGTGGCAAAAGAAATTGAACTTCAAGACCCGGTGGAGAACATGGGTGCTCAGATGGTAAAAGAAGTGGCTTCGAAAACTGCAGATATTGCGGGTGATGGAACTACAACAGCCACTGTATTGGCACAAAGCATTGTTACTGCTGGACTTAAAAACGTTGCTGCTGGCGCAAACCCTATGGATTTGAAACGCGGTATCGAAAAAGCAGTGAAAGCGGTAGTTGCCTCTCTAGAGAAAATGTCTCAACCTGTGGGCGATGACCACAGTAAAATTGAGCAGGTAGCATCTATTTCTGCAAACAACGACAACACAATTGGTTCTTTGATTGCTGAAGCGATGAAAAAAGTAGGAAAAGACGGGGTGATCACTGTTGAAGAAGCAAAAGGAACGGATACTACCGTAGATGTAGTTGAAGGTATGCAATTCGACAGAGGGTACTTGAGTCCTTATTTTGTGACCAATGCTGAAAAAATGGAAGCAGAATTAGACAACCCTTTCATCTTGATCTACGACAAGAAAGTAAGCACAATGAAAGACTTGCTTCCAGTGCTGGAAAAAGTAGTTCAAACAGGTAAGCCTTTGTTGATTATTTCTGAGGATGTTGAAGGTGAAGCCTTGGCTACATTGGTAGTAAATAAAATCCGTGGCGCCCTCAAAATCGCTGCAGTTAAAGCACCGGGATTTGGTGACCGCAGAAAAGAAATGTTGCAAGACATTGCTATTCTTACTGGCGGAACTGTAATTAGTGAAGAACAAGGCCGTCGTCTGGAAGATGCGGACATGTCTGACCTAGGACGTGCTGAAAAAATTACAATTGACAAAGACAACACCATTATCGTGAATGGTGCAGGTTCAAAAGAAGCTATCGCTGCGCGTATCAATCAAATCAAGGTTCAAGTAGAAAACACAAGTAGCGACTACGACCGTGAAAAATTGCAAGAAAGACTTGCAAAATTGAGTGGTGGTGTAGCTGTACTATATATAGGCGCAGCAACTGAGGTAGAAATGAAAGAAAAGAAAGACCGTGTTGACGATGCCCTGCATGCGACACGCGCTGCTGTGGAAGAAGGCATTGTCCCCGGTGGTGGTGTAAGCTTCATTCGCAGCATTGCAGCTCTGGACGGCCTTAAAGGTGAAAATGATGATGAGACAACGGGTATTCACATTGTGCGTCGCGCACTTGAAGAGCCTTTGCGCCAAATCATCGCGAACGCAGGTGGTGAAGGTAGCATTGTAGTACAAAAGGTTATGGAAGGCACAGGCGATTTTGGTTACAATGCGCGCACTGAAACCTACGAAAACCTAATTGCTGCAGGTGTAATTGATCCAAAGAAAGTAAGTCGTGTAGCACTGGAAAATGCAGCTTCTATTGGCAGCATGATTTTGACTACCGATTGCGTATTGTCTGAAATCAAGGAAGAAGAAAAAGGACATAGCCATGGCCCAGATATGGGTGGTATGGGTGGCATGATGTAATCTATTTCTCTAGAATAAAGCACATTCAAAAAGGCTATCGCATTGCGGTAGCCTTTTTCTTTGATTGGCCAAACGCCTTTTTTATCAATTGAAAAGTGAACAGCCCCTTTTGTTCTCTAACTTTGCACCCATGGGAAGAGTATTGGCATTTGATTATGGAATGAAACGCACCGGTCTCGCTGCCTCTGACAATTTGAAAATAATCGCCAATCCCATAGGCACTGTGCTCACAGCAGAACTGCATCTTTGGCTTAAAGATTATCTCAGTAAAGAAACGGTAGATGTATTTGTGGTAGGAATGCCCTCGCGCCTGTCTGGCGAAGACACCCATGCCACAGTACCTGTAAGAGAATTTATTTCCAAATTACAGGAAGTCTATCCTACCATACCCGTAGATACCATAGACGAAAGACTAAGCAGTCATGAAGCAAAAGACTCCCTCTTACTTAGCGGCCAAAAGAAAAGCAAAAGGAAAGATAAGAATTTGCTCGATACTGTGAGTGCCGCATTAATTTTGCAAACTTACTTACAACGTATTTCATGATATTACCCGTTTACGCATATGGAAGCCCGGTGCTGCGAAAAAAAGCAGTCGAAATAGATCAGGAGTACCCTGAGCTGAATGTACTACTTGCAAATATGTTTGAAACCATGTACGACAGCAATGGCATTGGGCTAGCAGCTCCGCAAATAGGGCTTGCCATTCGTTTGTTCATAGTAGATGGAACCGAAATAGAAGAAGCATCCACCCAAGATTTCAAAAAGGTATTCATAAACCCTGTTATTGTTGAAGAATTTGACACGCGCTGGGATTACGAAGAAGGCTGTCTCAGCATTCCCAATGTGCGGGCAGATGTGAATCGCCATAGCAAACTGCGCATTCGCTATTGCGATGAGAATTTTGTGGAACACGAAGAAGTATATGACGGAATGGCTGCACGAATTATTCAGCACGAATATGACCATATTGAAGGCATCCTATTCACTGACCGCATTTCACCCTTGAAGCGCACCATGCTCAAAAGCAAGTTGCAGAACATTTCAATAGGCCGTGTAAATGTGGGTTACAAAATGAAATTCCCAAAAAAATAACTGCGTGTTTAAAAACCTGAGATATTATATCCTCCTTACCCGCCCCATTAATTTGGCTATCATACTTTGCACACAAGTGCTGTTTATGATGCATTCTGGAGGATTTAAACTCAGCAATATTTTATTTCCGGCATGTATTTTCGTAATTCTTGCCACACTCCTCACCGCAGCAGCAGGCAATGTAATCAATGATATTTTTGACATTGAAGAAGATCAAATAAACAACCCAGAAAAGCGCATTATTGCCCGCCATATTTCATTGCGTAATGGTAGGGTTTTTTACATCGCCTTGGCTGCAGCATCTCTCATCGCGGGATGGCTTGCAGGTTGGACTATGTTTGCCTTATGCATGGCCATAGGCATAATGTTGTATTTCTACTCCTCTGATTTAAAAGGTTCTACCTTATGGGGAAACTTGCTTGTAGGCTTCATGGCTGGCGCCACTGTATTCGCAAGCGGATTGGGTGTATATGCCCGCTTTGATGGATATTTTGCAGAATATGCC